>CAYNCR010000282.1:0-3723 GCA_964395575.1 uncultured Desulfohalobiaceae bacterium | reverse complement strand
TCCCAGAGCGGCCTGGACCGGACAGAGCGCCGCAGGAACATGCGCGGCTCGATAGCGGCCGATCCGGCCGTTGTGCGCTCTAGGAGCGTCTTGCTCGTGGACGATGTCTATACCACGGGCATTACGGCGAATGTTTGCGCCAGGGCCTTGCAGATGGCGGGAGCTAAGCGGGTGGATCTCCTGGTTCTGGCTCGGGTTCCCGCGTCTTAGCTCCCAAGGCCAGGAGGACAGGAAGGCTCGGGACGCCCTTTTTCCCCGTGATCCTTGCACTTGGTGAATTCATGTCCTGCCAGGGACCCGAGGCCGTTGACAACATCCTTTTCCTTCCCTAGAATAACTCTTTCTTTTAGGAGGTGTTACGCATGTACGCGATTATCGAGACTGGCGGCAAGCAATATCCGGTTCAAGAAGGTTCCGTGATTGATGTGGAGAAGCTCCCTGCGGAGGTCGGCTCCGAGGTGGTTCTGGACAGGGTCCTCTTCGCCGAGAAGAGCGGCGAAGCCCAGGTCGGTACGCCCTATTTGCAGGGCCGGGTAACCTGCGAGGTTGTGGATCAGGGCAGGGGGCCCAAGATCGACGTGTTCAAGCTCAAGAAGCGGAATGACTACCGCAAGCGGATCGGGCATCGCCAGGACTACACCAGGGTCAGGGTGAGCGCCATCGAAGTCTAGACGCCGCTCCCGGTGCAGGAAAATACCATTTTTTGAGGATGGGAGGAGTTGTATGGCACACAAGAAGGCAGGCGGAAGCTCGCGTAACGGCCGCGACAGTGTCGGCAAGCGTCGCGGGGTTAAGCGCTACGGGGGACAGAAGGTGCAGGCCGGCAATATTCTGGTCCGGCAGTTGGGCACCAAGATTTATCCCGGCAAGAACGTCGGCATAGGCAAGGATTACACCCTGTTTGCCGAGACCGACGGCGAAGTGAAGTTCGAGAAGTTTCGACGCCAGCGCAAGCTCAAGACCCGAGTGAACATCGTTCCCGCCGCCTAGGGGTTCGAGGCGGCCAACGCTTTTTGCGCGCCCTGTATCCGGGATAGCGGGTGGGGCGCAACATCAATCGTCCCGGATGAGTGACAGGGCAGGAGGTGTGTTCATCTTCTGCCCTTTTTTTGTTTATCCGGGACCAGTTTCCGGATATCTTCACCAGGGTAGCTTTCCGCGCGTGTTTCCAGAATCTGGACAATCGCTAGACGGGCCGACACGATCCTTCTGATCTGGGGCAAATGAATTTTTTTGACTCGAGCCCGAACGGGGCGAACTAGTTATGCGTTTTGTGGACGAGGCAACAATCAGTGTTCGAGCCGGAAAGGGGGGCAAGGGATGCGCCTCCTTCCGCAGGGAGAAGTTCGTGCCCAAGGGAGGCCCGAATGGCGGTGACGGGGGCTCCGGAGGGAGCATCTATTTCCGCGCCGACCGGTCCCTGACCACGCTGTACGATCTGCGTCTTGAGGGCGCGTACAGGGCGGAGAACGGTCAGCCCGGGCAGGGCAAGGGCAAGCACGGCCGCGACGGCGAGGACCTTGTCCTCGACGTGCCCAAGGGGACCCTTGTCTACGAGAAGGGGGAAGATTCGGAAAATCGCCTGCTGGCGGATCTCTCCGAGGACGGAGAGAGGGCCCTCGTTGCCAGCGGGGGGCCCGGCGGCAAGGGCAATGTCCATTTCAAGTCCTCCACCAACAGGACCCCAACGCAGTACGAGACCGGAGAGCCTGGCGAGGAAAAGCGCCTCTTCCTCGAGCTGAAGCTCATAGCGGATATCGGGCTACTGGGGCTGCCCAATGCGGGCAAGTCCACCTTTTTGAGCACCGTTTCCGGGGCCCGTCCCAAGATCGCTTCCTATCCCTTCACCACCCTTGTTCCCCATCTGGGTGTCCTGTTCAACGATCTGGGGGAACAGATCGTTCTCGCGGATATACCGGGGTTGATGGAGGGTGCGCATACGGGGTATGGCTTGGGGGATACCTTTCTCCGACACGTGTCCCGCAGCAGCTTTCTGCTCCATCTGTTGAGCGTGGAGGAGGTTTCCCTCGAGGATCCCTGGGCCGGATTCGAGCTCCTCAATTCAGAGCTGCGGCAGTATAGTGAGGAGCTCGCGGACAGGCCCCAGCTTCAGGTCCTGAACAAAATCGATCTCTGGTCCCGCGAGGCAGTGGATAGCCTTCGGGAAAGGGCCCGCAAGGAGGGCCGAAAGGTCTTCTTTCTGTCGCTGCAGACCCAAGAGGGCCTGGATGAGTTGATAAGGGCCATCTGGGATGTGTGGCGCAAAGAAAAGGATGCCCGGCAATGAAGCATGATTGTGAGTCGAGCTGGTGCGAACGCAGGGACGAGATTCTGGAGCAGGCCCGGACCATCGTGATCAAGGTGGGCAGCGCGGTCCTTACCACCAATGGGGAGCTGGACCTGCGCGTGCTCAACAATCTGGCCGATCAGGTCGCTGCGCTCCACGATCAGGGCAGAGAGATCATCCTGGTGAGCTCGGGCGCGGTGTCCGCGGGACGCAAGTATCTGCGTATCGGTGCCGAGGGCAGTGCCCTCCCGGAAAAGCAGGCATCCGCGGCAGTGGGCCAGAGCCGTCTCATGCACAACTACGACGAAGCCTTTGAACGTTTTCACAAAACAACGGCCCAGATTCTCGTGACCCGGGACGATCTGTGCAGCAGGCACCGCTTCCTCAACACCCGCAACACCTTCGCCACGCTGCTCGCGAACCGGGTTATTCCTATTGTCAACGAGAACGACACCGTCGTGGTCCAGGAGCTCAATTTCGGGGACAACGATTTTCTGGCCTCCCTGATCCTCAACCTGGTCCAGGCCGATCTGTTCATCAATCTGACTACCGCGGACGGAGTGTTTGCGGGGAATCCGGACACGGACCCGGACGCTGCCAAATACGAGTGTATCGACTCCATCAGGCAGATGGATGTGGAAGCTATGTGCCGGGGCAAGACCCAAAGCGGAGCCGGAGGGATGTACAGCAAGCTCCTTGCGGCGCGCAGAGCGGATCAGATTGGGGTCCCCACCCTTATCGTCTCCGGTAAGACCCGCTTTGTGCTGGAAAAGGTCTTTTCCGGCCAGGCCCTGGGGACCTGGATCATTCCCGGACAGCGCTGCGTGTCCCAGCGCAAGTTCTGGCTGGCGTACAATCTTGCCCCGGAGGGTCGTCTTCTTCTGGACGACGGGGCCAAGGAGGCTGTCCTGTTCAAGGGCAAGAGTCTTCTCCCGACGGGTATACGCGAGGTCCGCGGCTCATTCGGTGCCGGAGCCCTTGTGGAGCTCCTGGGGAGTGACGGCAAGCGGATCGGCGCGGGCCTGTCCAATTATTCAAGCAGTGATCTGCAGCGCATCGCCGGGAAAAAAACTGCTGAGGTCCCGCAAGTCCTTGGTGACTGGGCCGTGGATGAAGAGGCGGTCCACCGGGATAATCTCCTGCTGGATGTTGCCTACTGAGAGGTCCCCGTTCACGGTTCACCGTTCTCCGTTCAGCGTTTTGGAGAAGGTGAAAGTGAAGGAATCAGCGAGTCGGTGCGGTAAGCTTGATCCTCTCGAATCCGGTCTCCGACCTTCCATATCCGACTTCCGTCTTTAGTGAAACATCGTCTCTCCACGTACGGGGAGTTGTGGATGGATTTAAAAAAAGAGGCTGCTTTCCGTTGACAAGGCAGCCACTCTTTCATACAAGGGTTGTTTCGGCGGGACGACGCTTTCCTGGAAGCGGAAGGGCAC
>CAYNCR010000281.1:0-3841 GCA_964395575.1 uncultured Desulfohalobiaceae bacterium | reverse complement strand
GGATGAAACCCGCGCTTCAGCGTCCACCCGCCTTCGCCTCGCGACATTTTCATGCCTGGTTGTCCCCGGGTCGGCCCGGGAATGAGAGGATTCTAATAAAGTAGCAGAAAATGGTTTTATCATTCAAGGGACCATTGTGCTGCCCCACAGTCGTGAGCTCTCGGCAGCACCTTCAGAACGGGAAACGGCTAAACGACGCGGAGGTGTCCGTCGAAGAGAAGCCTAGATCCCAGGTGCTTCGGGGATCGTATGACTGAACCGAATCGAGAAATGAAGTGGTGCATATGAGCGAAAGCCCCTATCAATTCGCAGAGGGGGATGAACAAAACATCCCAGTCTCCATGGAGGTCGCCAGACTTCGCCATCGGGAAGGTGATCTCGAGGCGGCCCAGGAGATGTGCCACCGGATTATGGAGAGGGATCCGACCAATCCGGAGGTCTACTATCAACTGGGCATTCTTGCCCTGCAAAGAGAAGCCTTCAAAATGGCCCACCATTATTTTCGTCTTGCCGCGGATCTGGACCCCGATCCTGTCGCCCCGGACTTCTGCAGTGGACAAATATCTGGTTATAAGGAGCAGAATCGAAGGTATACCGATGTCTCCTCCTGAGCCCTTCAAGTTTTTTCCGGGCTGGCATGAGGAAGCAGACAGCTTCACAGTATTTTGCAGTGAATTATCCGCATAGAAGTGATGTTTCTGTCTGTTGTCCCGGATTCAATTAAGAAATTTCGCAATGATTGTCTGCGGAAATATTTTGTCCTCACATCCTTGACCCACACCACCAGCTCGTTCGCATCCAAAAAGGCCTTTTTCCGGATGTGAACAGCTTCGCTTCTTCTTTTGACAAAAAGAAAAAGCCATGAAATCAAGTTATTAGATCACAACTTTTTTTGGCGAAAGAGCGCGAGCTCGTTTCCGGATGGAAACTGGACAAAAGAGGCGGAGAAAAGCCGTTGGCCCGGGGAAGTATCTCCGGGTCAAACGTTAACAGCCTCTGAAAAGGACTTTTTCACCAGTCTGCTAACAGGAATGCCCACATAGATGCGATGGAGCCGGTTTTGATCATTCTCTCTCAAGAAAGTGACCTGCCAGTCCACTGCAATATCAGACAAACAGAGTCCAGTCCCAAGGACGGTAGACCATGAAGAACGCCCTCCATATAGACAGCAGCATATGGCGGCGTGGTTTCCTCGACAGGAAGGCGCCGTTCTTGATCCTGTTCATCTCTCTCATACTGGGGCTGATTATCTGGGCCGGGGATGCAGCGGTGGATTATTTTGTCTTCTATGAGGACGGATTCCTCGAGCTGCTCTTGCTCGATCCCCCGCAACACGAGATTTACATCCGTTTTTTGATTATGCTGTGTTTTCTGGGTTTTGGAGGGATCGTTGCCGAAGTCGTCCTCCATTTGCAGGGTACGCGGAATGAGCTCCAAAACAGGGAAACCAACCTGAGAACCACCCTCCAGTCCATTGGAGACGCAGTCATAGCCACGGATACCAGCGGCCGGATCCGACGTATGAACGAGCAAAGCGAAAGCCTTACAAGCTGGGGTCTGCACGAGGCGCAGGGGCTTCCCCTGGAACGAGTCTTTCGGATTATCAATGCCATATCGCGGGAGCCAGTGGCCAATCCTGTCCAGAGAGTGCTTGAACAGGGAACCGTACAGGGCCTGGCAAATCACACCGTGCTTATCGCCAAGGACGGAACAGAATACCAGATAGCGGACTCCGCTTCCCCCATTCGAAGCGACGAGGGCTCGATCACGGGAGTGGTGCTCGTCTTTCGCGATGTGACAGAGCAATATCGCCAGGAAGAGCTCCTGCGGAAGCAAAGGCGGCGTTTGGCCAATGTCGTGGAAGGAACCGACGCCGGCATCTGGGAGCGGGATATACAGACCCAGGAGCTCTTCTTCGATACAGCCTGGTTGCGCCAGCTGGGTTACGAGCCGAACGATTTTGGGGAGATGACCCCGTACTCGTGGAGGGGGGTGCTCCATCCCGAGGACCTTGAAAAGTCGGATCGTTTCATAGCCGACCACTTGAGCGGGCGTCTGGACGTCTACGAATGCGAAATCCGGGTGCGCCGCAGGGACGGCAGCTGGGCCTGGGTCCTGGATCGGGGGAAAGTCACGGAACGCACAACTGACGGAGAGCCCTTGCTGCTTTCCGGAACCGTTCAGGATATCACCGAACGGAAACGGAACGAAGAGGCACTCGAGGAATCCCAGAGGCAGCTTGCAACCCTTATGGGGAATCTGCCGGGCATGGCGTATCGATGCCTCAATGATCCCTACTGGACCATGCTCTTTGTGAGCGAGGGTTGCATCGGTTTAACCGGCTGCTCACCGGAAGATCTGATCGAGAACCGTACACGCAGTTACGCCGATCTTATTCCTCCCGAAGAAGAGGACAGGGTCTGGAAAGAGGTGCAACAAGGCCTGGATCAAAGCGGCAGCTTCGAAGTGGAATACAGGATCGTTACAGCGGACGGTGAAGAGAAATACGTCTGGGAACAGGGAACGGGTGTTTACGATGAAGAGCGGCTGGTGTTTCTGGAAGGGTTCATTACCGACATCACGGAGCGCAAGCTTGCCAAGGAAGAGGTCAATCACCTGAATCAGGTGCTTCGCGCCGCGCGCAACGTCAATCAGCTCATCACCGAGGAGAAGGATGGAGACCGGCTCATCCAGAGGGTTTGCGACAATCTCGTGGAAACGCGCGGTTATGAGAACGCCTGGATCGCCCTGCTGGACAAATCCGGAGAATTCACGTCCTTCGCCGGAACTGGCCTGGAAAGGGCCCTGTATTCCCTTCCAGAGAGGTGCCAGCAGAGTGAGTTGCCTTATTGCGCCAGAAAAGCCCTGGATCAATCCGACCTGGTACTCGTTCATGTATCCGAAGATACCTGCGTCGACTGTCCTTTATCCGATGATCCAGTAAGTCATGCTTGCATAGCTGTTCCTCTGAAGCACGCCTACACGAATTACGGCGTATTGTCCCTGTCCTTGTCGACCCGTTTCGCCCTCCAGGAAGAGCAGGACCTGGTACGGGAATTGGGGGATGATGTCGGCTTAGCCTTATACAGCCTCGAGTTGGAGGAAAGACGCCGTCAACACGAATCGGAGCAGGAAATCACCCTCAGGCTGCTCCGCCAATTGCATCGATATCATTCCGTCCCGGATCTTGCATCCGGAGTAGCAAGTTTGCTGAAGGAGTGGTCCGATTGCGAGGCCGTGGGCATTCGGATCCAGCAGGGGGAGGACTATCCCTATTACGAGACGCGAGGTTTTTCCGAGGAGCACATCCGGATGGAGAACAGCCTGTGTAAACTCGATGCTCAAGGGGAAGTGCTCCGCGATCTTCAGGGCAATCCGGATTTGGAGTGTATGTGTGGCAGCGTGATCAGGGGGTTTTTCGACTCCAGTCTGCCTTTTTACACCGAAAAGGGGAGCTTCTGGACCAACAGCACCACAGATCTGCTGGCCTGCCCCAGCGATGAGGACCAACTGGCCAGAACACGGAACCGATGCAATGGTGAGGGGTACGAATCTGTCGCCCTGATTCCCTTGCGCTACGGGGGGCGAACGCTGGGGCTGCTTCAGTTCAACGACTCCCGACGAGACCAGTTCACCGAGGTCTGGATTCAGCTTCTCGAGCGCCTTGCGGAGAATCTGGCACTGGGCTTTGTTCAGCGTCAGACCGAGGACAGCCTCCGGCAGAGGGAGCATCACTTTCGCCAATTGTTCGAGCAGGCGCCAATAGGGATTTTTATCGCCACCGCTGAGCATATTGTTGTTGAAGCGAATCAAACCGCTCTTTCCATTCTGGGCTATTCCC
>CAYNCR010000280.1:0-3900 GCA_964395575.1 uncultured Desulfohalobiaceae bacterium | reverse complement strand
AAGAGGCCGTGACCATGTACCTGGAATGGGGCAACAACTGGCGGCGCGGCGAGCGGGCGCCGGTGCGGTCCAAAAACGATGTCTCCAACTATTTCGTGCTCAACACCTGGCAGAAGCCGCCGGTGGTCATGCTGGTGCGGAGGAACTCGGAAGGCGTGGAAGAGCTGGCCATCCTGGATATCCCGGATGAGCTCAAGGAACATGTGCGTGAGCAAACCGGTCCGATCAAGGGCGTCTTTGGCGTTACTTCCACAATGAAGGAGTGGCTCCAACAGGAGCTCGAAACGGAAGAGGTCTGATCGGTTCCTCTCAAATGAGCCCCGCTACTCGCCATCCAGGGGCCGCACCACGGAAGGGCTGTCATTCGCTGGATTGTTCACCTCGCGGCTGATGGCATGGATGTGCATCTCCTCATCGGGGTACGGCTCCAGGAGCGGGGTGATACGGTCCGGCTCGCCGACACGCGGGTCTAGCCACAGGGAATGGGACCGCGGGGACACGATGACCGGCATGCGGTCGTGCAGCTCCTGCATGGCCTCGTTGGGGCGTGTGGTCAGGATGGCGCAGGACTCGATCGTCTCCCCGGTCTCCCGGTTTTGCCAGACCTCCCACAGGCCGGCCAGGCCAAAGACCTCCCCCTCGCCCACCTGGATCAGGTAGGGCTGCTTCCCCTTCTCTGTCCGCTTCCACTCGAAAAAGGCGTTCGCGGGAATGAGGCATCTGCGTCTGCGGATGGCCGTCCTGTACGCGGGCTTTTGGAATACGGTGTCCGCGCGGGCGTTGATCATGCGGTACCCGGAATCCGGGTCTTTGGCCCAGGACGGCACAAGGCCCCAGCGCAGGAAGGACGCCTCCCTGTTTCCCTCCCGGGAGGCACGGACAGCGGTGACCTCCCTGGACGGGGCGATGTTGTACCCGGTCCGCGGCTCAGTCGGCAGCCGAACCGCGAATGCCGCCTCGATCTCCTCGCGACCGGACCACAGGGCGAAGCGTCCGCACATGCTCGCCTCCTTTTTTCAGAAATAATGGAAAAATATGCTTTGAGCCCCCTTTCATGTGTTGTCAAGGGTCACATGATCTGGTAAAAGGCATCAAATTATTTTGTTTAGGGGGAAAGATTGATGCAAAACTATGAGGAACCAATGAACGAAACTTCCAACGATGCTGCGGGATTCGAGGACTTCGAGGCTGCTCTGGAGAGCTACCTGCAGAAGGATTTCGCAGACCTCGAGGAGGGCGGCCTGGTCAAGGGCCAGGTTGTCCGAATCGGCTCCGAGGTCGTTCTTGTCGACGTGAACTTCAAATCCGAGGGCCAGATCCCGATCGGGGAGTTCCAGGACAGCGAAGGCAGCCTGAACGTCGCTGAAGGCGACGAGGTGGACGTCTTCGTCGTGCACAAGGACGACCAGGAAGGGACCATCAGCCTGTCCCACAGGCGCGCCAAGCGGATGCGCGTTCTGGACGAGCTGGAGGAGTACCAGCAGAACGAGGAGAACGTGGCAGGCCGCATCGTGAAGCGGATCAAGGGTGGGTACACCGTGGAGATCAAGGGCATCGAGGCATTCCTGCCCGGCTCCCACGTGGACCTGCGCCCCGTTCCGGACATGGACGCCCTGGTGGGTCAGGACTTCGATTTCCGCATCCTCAAGATCAACCGCAAGCGGACCAACGTGATTGTTTCGCGCAGGGTCATCCTTGAGGAAGAGCGTGAGAAGAAGCGCCAAGAGCTTATGGAGACCCTCGAGGAGGGCCAGACGGTTCAGGGCAAAGTCAAGAATATTACCGACTACGGGGTGTTCATCGATCTGGGCGGACTGGACGGTCTGCTCCACATCACGGACATGTCCTGGCGTCGGATCAAGCACCCCAAGGAAATGGTGCAGATGGGGGACAACCTGGAGCTGAAGGTCCTCTCCTTCGACAGGGAGTCCCAGAAGGTTTCCCTGGGCCTGAAGCAGCTGGTCCCCAACCCGTGGGAGAACATCCACGAGAAGTATCCCGAGGGTCAGAAGGTTACCGGCAAGGTGACCAATATCATGGATTACGGGGCCTTCGTCGAGCTCGAGCCCGGTGTCGAGGGTCTGGTCCACATCTCCGAGATGTCCTGGACCCGCAAGCTGAAGCACCCCTCCCAGATGGTCAAGAACGGGGACGAGGTCGACGTGATCGTCCTCGGCGTGGATGCGGAAAAGAAGCGCATCTCCCTGGGCATGAAGCAGGTTAAGCCCAATCCCTGGGACGTGGTCGAGGAGAAGTACCCCGAGGGCACCGTCCTGGAGGCGCCGATCAAGAACATCACCGACTTCGGCCTGTTCATCGGGATCGAGGACGGCATCGACGGCCTGATCCACGTTTCCGACCTCTCCTGGACCAAAAAGGTCCACCATCCCGAGGAGCTCTACCAGGTGGGCGACATGGTGCGGGCCAAGGTGCTCACCGTGGACCGCGAGAACGAGAAGTTCACCCTGGGCGTGAAGCAGCTCCATGAGGATCCCTGGAGCCGTATCCCGGAGAAGTACCCCGAGGGGACGAAGGTCACGGGCAAGGTCACCAACATCACCGACTTCGGCCTCTTTGTCGAGGTTGAGGAAGGGATCGAGGGTCTGGTGCACCAGTCCGAGATCACCAACGAAAAGAGTGAGGGGAACCCCACCGAGGATTTCGAGGTGGGCCAGGAGGTCACCGCCAAGGTGATCCGGGTCAGCGCCGAGGACCGCAAGCTGGGGCTGTCCATCAAGCAGCACCAGGAAGACGAGGAGCGGCGCAAGAACCAGGATCAGCAGAAGTCCTCCGAGTCGACCGGAAGCAATCTGGGCGACATGATCAGGCAGAAGCTGGAAGATGCCGAATAGTGTGACCTTCAGTCAGAGACATCCTTTCCTTTTCGGATTGCTCTTGCTTATAGCGGCCGTGGTCCTCTTCCTGGGGACCACGGCCGTTTTTCGTTTCCTGCCCGATATGGGCCTTATCCCGGAGGCCCCCAAGCTGGGCGTGGTCCGCGTGGAGGGGACCATTGAGAGCCCCGGCCGGGTCGTGGACTGGGTGCAGAAGCTCCGAAAGGACAGCAGCGTGGAGGGCATCCTGGTCCGGATCAATTCCCCGGGCGGGCTGGTAGCCCCCTCCCAGGAGATCCACGCCGCCGTGGCAAACGTGGACAAGCCGGTTGTGGTCTCCATGGGCCAGGCAGCTGCATCCGGGGGCTATTACGTGGCCTGCGGGGCGGATCGCATCGTGGCCAACCCGGGCAGCATCACCGGAAGCATCGGGGTCAAGGCCAACGTCCCCAATGTGCGGGAGCTGATGGACCGTCTGGGCATTAGGCAGCAGACCATTGTCAGCGGAAAATTCAAGGACGCGGGCTCGCCGAGCAAGCCGCTTACTGAGGAAGAGCGGCAGTACTTCCAGAACCTCGTGGACGATCTCTTCCGGCAGTTCGTGGAAGCGGTCGCCGAGGGCCGGGATATGAAGCCGGAGAAGGTGCGCAAGTTCGCGGACGGACGGGCTTTCACCGGAAGCCAGGCCAAGCGCAAGGGGCTGGTCGACGTGCTGGGCGGCCGCAGCAAGGCGGAGTCCATCCTCAAACAAATGTGCGGGATCAGCGGGACGGTTTCCTACAAGGAGGGGCCGAAGCAAAAGCGCTCCCTGCTTGCCATGATCCTCGACTGGCTCGGAATGGAGCTTCCGGCAGGAACGGGCAATAACGGGGGCTGGATCGTCCGCTACTAGCAGGGCGTTCACAATCTTTTTATTGCTGCGTTGCTTCAAAAAGTGTAACTATACACCATCTTTTTAAATCCGCGGTTCCCTTTTATTCGGCGCTGGTGTTTTCATCGCACATCCCAGTGAAACCAGCTACGCTGAGACTCCATCTGTTTCACGGGACAGGCGGGCGGCCTTCGG
>CAYNCR010000279.1:0-3910 GCA_964395575.1 uncultured Desulfohalobiaceae bacterium | reverse complement strand
GGGAGATCGGGGCCACGGACTTCCGCGTCCACGTCCTGGAGAACCTCTTCCGGGACCGGGAGCGCATATCCGCTCTCAGCCCGGAGCAGGCGGCGAAGCGGTCCTTTGATGAACCCAATTTCGTTCTTCTCGAGCGCACCCACCCTCCGCGGGTCACCCTCACCCCGGGCATGCCCGAGGAGTCCCTGGAACGGGAGCGCGGCCTGATCAGCAAGCCCGAGGTGCGCCTGGCCGCACTGGGCCGATTGCGGCCCGAGTCGGACCACACCCTGTGGGACATCGGGGCGGGCTCCGGCTCCCTGGCCCTGGAGGCCTCGCTCGTCATCCGCGAGGGCCGCATCCTTGCGGTGGAGCGGGATCAGAACCGCACGGCGCAGATCGAGGCCAACATCGCGAACACCGGGGCCTTCGGCGTGGAGACGATCCAGGGAGCCGCCCCGGACTGCTTCGCCCGTCTGCCCGACCCGGACCGCATCTTCCTCGGCGGAGGCGCCGGACAGGGAAGGGATCTCCTGGATCAGGCCTGGTCCCGGCTCAATCCGGGAGGGCGTCTCGTGGCCAGCCTGGTGCTTCTGGGCTCCCTGCAGGCCGTGCTCGACTGGGCCAAAAACATGGGCCTCGAGCCGGAGCTGACCCAGATCCAGGTCAGCCGATCCGCGCCCATTCAGGAAGATATCAGGCTCGCCGCTCAGAACCCGGTCTTTCTGCTTTCCCTGGACAAACCGCTTGAGGGTGATACCCCATGAGCCATTATCTCCATCCCATCTTTTTCATCGGAGCCGGCCCGGGCGATCCGGAGCTGATCACTGTCAAGGCGCAACGGATCCTGGAACGGGCGGACGCGGTGCTCTACGCCGGCTCCCTGGTGCCCCTGGATATCCTGCAGTGGTGCCGCTCCGACGCGGAAGTCGTCGACTCCGCGAGCATGACCCTGGACCAAACCCACGCCTTCCTCCGGGATCGCCAGCGGGACGGTGGGCTCGTGGCCAGGGTCCACACAGGCGATCCCGCCCTGTACGGGGCAATCCGGGAACAGATCCACCTCCTGGAGGAAGAGGGGCTGCCCTACGAGATCGTGCCCGGAATCACCGCGGCCTTCGCCGCGGCAGCCAAGGCTGGGGTTTCCTACACCCTGCCCGAGCGGACCCAGAGCCTGATCCTGACTCGGGCGGAGGGCCGAACCCCGGTGCCGGACAAGGAGGCCCTGGATCGCCTCGCAAAGCACGAGGCCGCCATGGCCATCTATCTCTCCGCGACCAACGCCGGCAAGGTGCAGCGTCAATTGCTGGACGGGGGCTATTCCGCGGACACGCCCGTGGTCATCGCCTACCGCGTGGGCTGGCCCGAGGAACGTATCATCAGCGTACGCCTGGAGGATATGGCGGAAACCGCTGAGCGGGAGGAAATCACCCGCCAGGCCCTGTTCCTGATCCTGCCCGGCCAGGAGGAGGAGCCCGTCTTCTCCAAGCTCTACAGCCCAGATTTCGCCCATGGCTACCGCGGATAGAATTGCCATCTATGCCCTAACCCGGCCGGGAGCCCAGCTCGCCTCTCGGCTCGCCGAGGCCCTGAACGACCAACGACGAACGGGGAACGGAGAACCCAGAACAGGGAACCCTGAACGGGGAACCCTGAACGGGGAACGTATAATGGGGAACGGGGAACCCAGAACGGGGAACGCAAAACGGGGAACGCCCCGAACGGATCTGTATATCCCTTCCTCCCTGGCCCGGGAATTCGGGGCACAAGGCTTTTCCCGGCTCCAGGAGCTCCTGCCGGAAACCTTTCCCCGCTACGGCGGCCATATTTTCATCACGGCCGCGGGGATAGCCGTGCGGAGCATCGCCCCTCTGTTGCGGGGCAAGGACCGGGATCCGGCTGTCGTGGTTCTGGACCAGAAGGGGGAGCACGCTGTGAGCCTGCTCTCCGGCCACCTGGGCGGGGGCAACCGTCTCGCCCGGGAGGTTGCGGCAATCCTTGGCGGACGGGCGGTGATCACCACGGCCACGGATACCCTCGGCCTGCCCGCTGTGGAAGAGCTTGCCCGTGAGGCGGGGCTGGAAATCGCGGACATCCGGGCCGCCACACCGATCAACGCCGCTCTGGCAAACGGCCGTCCCCTGCAGCTGCACGATCCGGAGGACGAGCTGGGCCTGGCCGCGGCGCTGGGACCGGAGTTTCCCCTGCGGCGCATCGATGCGGTGGAGGCGATCGATCCGGCTCACGCCGCGGTCTGGGTCGACCTTTACAGCGCCCCGCACGCGGCGGAGCGCGGCGCCCTTGTGCTCCACCCGCGCCGTGTGGTCGCCGGAGTCGGCTGCAATCGCGGCACTGAGGAAGCCGAAATCCTGGAGCTCATCCGCTCCGTCTTCAGCGAGCTCGGACTGGCCCGACAAAGTCTGGCCTGTCTGGCCAGTACCGCGGCCAAGCGGGACGAGACCGGCCTTATCCGGGCCGCGCGGTCCCTGGACGTGCCCCTGGTCTGCCTGGAGGACGAGGATCTGAAAGCGGTCGCGGTCCCCAACCCTTCGGAAACCGTGAGCAAACATATGGGAGTGGCCAGCGTATGCGAAGCGGCAGCCCTGCATCAGGCCCGGACAACGAGCCTGCTTCAACCCAAGCGCAAGAGCGTGAACGCAACCCTGGCCCTGGCCTTGGCTGGCTCGCGGCAGTGGGACTGGGACCCGGCGGGGAGGAGCACCTGACCCCGGAAGCGCGGGAAACCCTCGAGCTGGCGGACTGCATCGCTGGCTATACCACGTACATCAACCTCTTGCCCCGAGATCTGCTCCGGGACAAAGACGTGGTCAGCACGGGCATGACCGGGGAGATCGAGCGCTGCCGCACCGCCGTGGACCGGGCCCTGGACGGCTCGAACACGGTCGTGGTCTGCAGCGGCGACCCCGGGGTGTACGCCCTGGCCGGCCTGCTCCTGGAGATCCTGCAGGAGCGCGAGGTCCTGGATAGGGGCCCCTTCCGGGTTATCCCCGGCATTCCGGCCTTCTGCGCAGCCGCCTCCCTTCTGGGGGCCCCGCTCATGCACGACTTCGCCGTGGTCAGCCTGAGCGACCTGCTCACCCCCTGGGAAACCATCGAGAAACGCGTGCAGGCCGCCTTGGACGGGGACTTCGTCCTGGCCCTGTACAATCCCCGCTCCAAGAAACGGGACTGGCAGCTGTCGCGGGTCCTGGAGATCTATCGCTCCCGCGGAGCGGGCGGGCGCCCCGCGGGCTGGGTCAAGAGCGCCGCCAGGGAGGGGGAGACGGTCCACTTGACCACGGTGGACGCCCTTGACCCGGAAGAGGTGGATATGTTCACCACAGTGATCATAGGCAATTCCCAGACGAGACGATTGAACCGGACCATGCTCACCCCGCGGGGGTACATGGCCAAATACGCAAGGAGCTGACCATGCAGGGATACGTCCAGGTCTACACCGGAAACGGCAAGGGCAAGACCACCGCGGCCATGGGCCAGGCCCTCCGAGCGGTGGGAGCCGGCTGGAAGGTCTATATCGCCCAGTTCGTCAAGGGCATGCACTATAGCGAATTGGACAGCCTGTCGCGCTACTCCGACCTGATCCGGATCAAGCAGTACGGACGCGACTGCTTCATCCACGGCAACCCCACACAGGAGGACTGCGACCTGGCCTGCGGCGCCCTGGAAGAGGTGAGGGAAATCGCCCGCTCCGGGGAGTATCAGATGGTCATCCTGGACGAGATCAGCATCGCCATCCTGTACAAGCTCGTGGACCTGCAGGACGTATTGAGCCTGATCCGGGAGAGGCATCCCGGTGTTGAGCTTATCCTCACCGGGCGCAAGGCCCCGGAGGAAATCCTGGAGATCGCGGACCTGATCACGGAAATGCAGGAGGTCAAGCACTTCTACCAGCAGGGGGTCCAGGCCAGGA
>CAYNCR010000278.1:0-3918 GCA_964395575.1 uncultured Desulfohalobiaceae bacterium | reverse complement strand
GATCCCGGCATCGATGACATCCATGAAGTGGGCACCGTGGCCATGATCATGCGGATGCTCAAGATGCCGGACGGCAGGCTAAAGATCCTGGTGCAGGGCCTCTCCCGAGCCAGCCTGGACGAGGTGCTCCAGGAGGATCCCTATACCGAGGTGGCCATCGAGCCCATTCAGGAAACCGAGGTGACAGAGATCGGCAACGACGAAGAGGCCCAGATGCGGACCGCCAGGGAACAGACGGAGAAGATCATCTCCCTGCGGGGCATGGATCCCACCGAGATCATGAGCGTTTTGAACAGCGTGGAGGATCCCGGCAAGCTTGCCGATCTCATTGCCTCCAATCTGCGCATGAACACCGAGGTGGCCCAGGGGATCCTGGAGTGCTTCGACCCCATGGAGCGGCTGCAGATGGTCAATCAGCAGCTGCTCAAGGAGGTTGAGGTGGCCTCGCTGCAGAGCAAGATCCAGAATATGGCCAAGGAAGGGATGGACAAGGCCCAGAAGGAATTCTTCCTCCGGGAGCAGCTCAAGGCCATCAAGTCCGAGCTCGGCGAGGACGAGAACGAGGAGGAGGAGTTCGAGGAGCTCCGCAAGTCCATCGAAAAGGCCGGGATGCCCAAGGAGGTGAAGAAGGAGGCCCGCAAGCAGTTCAAGCGTCTGGAGAGCATGCACCCCGATTCCTCCGAGGCCACGGTGATCCGGAACTATCTGGACTGGATGGTGGATTTGCCCTGGAAGAAGCAGTCCAGGGATCAACTGGATATCAACAAGGCCAAGGATATCCTGGAGGCGGATCACTACGACCTGGACAAGGTCAAGGAGCGCATCCTGGAATACCTGAGCGTGCGCAAGCTCAACCCCAAGATGAAAGGACCCATTCTCTGCTTTGTGGGGCCCCCGGGCGTGGGCAAGACCTCTCTTGGAAAGTCCATTGCGCGCAGCCTGAACAGAAAGTTCGTCCGCATCTCCCTGGGCGGCATGCGCGACGAGGCCGAAATCAGGGGCCACAGGAGGACCTACATCGGCTCCATGCCCGGAAGGATTATCCAGAGCATCCGTGAGGCGGGCACCAGAAACCCGGTTTTCATGCTCGACGAGATCGACAAGGTGGGCGCCGACTTCCGCGGCGATCCCTCCTCCGCACTGCTGGAGGTCCTGGATCCGGAGCAGAATCACGACTTCACGGACCACTACCTGAATGTGCCCTTCGACCTTTCCAAGGTGATGTTCATCTGCACGGCCAACATCCTGGATACCATTCCTCCGGCGCTATTGGACCGGATGGAAGTGATCCGGATACCCGGGTACACCGAGCAGGAGAAGGTGAAGATCGCCCAGCGGTTCATCATGTCCAGGCAGATCAAGGACAACGGTCTGAAGAAGAACCAGGTGCATATTACCCCCAAGGCCATTTCCACGGTGATCCGCAACTACACCCAGGAGGCGGGCCTGCGGAACCTGGAGCGCGAGCTGGCCTCCATCTGCCGCAAGGTCGCCAGACAGGTGGCCGAGGGCAGGGAGAAGGATCAATTCCGGATTCTGCCGAGCAACGTGCACAAATACCTCGGGGTGCCGCGCTATCAGGAGGAGGAAAAGGAGAAGGAGCTCCTCCCCGGAGTGGCCCTGGGGCTTGCCTGGACGGCCGCTGGGGGCGAGCTCCTTCACGTGGAGGTGTCCACCATGCCTGGCAAGGGCAAGCTGATTACCACAGGGCAGCTGGGCGAGGTTATGAAGGAAAGTGCCCAGGCCGCTCTGAGCTACGCCCGTTCCAGGGCCGAGATGCTGGGAGTGGATGCCGATTTCGCGGAGAAGAACGACATCCATATCCACGTCCCCTCTGGGGCGACTCCCAAGGAGGGACCCTCTGCGGGGGTGACCCTGGTCATGGCCCTGCTTTCCTCGCTGACCGGCACATCCCTGAGCAATGAGGTCGCCGTCACCGGCGAGATAACCCTGAGAGGGCGGGTCCTCCCCGTTGGCGGGATCAAGGAAAAAATCCTGGCGGCGTCCGCAGCGGGGATCAAGACAGTGGTCCTGCCGGCAAAGAATCACAAGGACTTTCAGGAAGTTCCCGCCGAGCTCAGGAAGAATGTCGAGCTCAGGACCGTGGAGCACATCGACGAAGTGTGGCCTGTGGTAACAGGAAAGCAGGCGCTGCAGAAGGCTTCCTCCGAAGGTACGGAGGAAATGGTCGCCGGAGCCGGAGACGCGGGCTGATCGCGCCGGATCCGGCTAGTAGTCCATTCAAAGGCCCTGCCCGGCAAAAGGTCGGACAGGGCCTTTTTCTGTTTCGGGCACTGTGTGCCCAAGCAGGTTCGGGCCCGAATTCAGTGCGGGCGTGTCTGCCACAAATGACTCAATCGGAGATCTGCCGGAGAACACTTGGCAGAAGGGTCCAGCTGATGTACCAGGTCCCTGAATCCTCATCCCGGTCCATGCGGACAATGCCGCTGTTTTGAAAGGCCACGACCGCCGGCTCCTGGTATCCGGCAGCCAGATAGGTGGCCAGGCGCCCCATAAAGGGCTGATGCCCCACGAGCATCAGGTCCCGGTCATCCTGAAGCTCCTCCGCGACGAGGGTGACGTCGTCCAGGGCCTTGATGCCCTCGCGTTCCTGGACGCCCTGTTCCGGGCTCAAGTGGTCGGCGAAGATCTCAGCTGTTTGGCGGGCGCGCGTCTTGGGACTGTGTTGAATGAGCCGAAGGGTCGGGCTGAGCTTGGAAGCGGCCCGAGCGACCAAATGGCTTTCCTCGCTGCCCTCCGGGGAGAGGGATTGCTCGGGGTCCTGATCCTTGGGAAGATTCTTGCCGTGTTGGACGAGATAAAGTGCCATGATGCACCTCCCTGGTCTTTTGCCATAAGAAATTGTGCCTCACTTTCTGAATCTTCAAGAGAGGGTAGCGAGTGCGGACTGCCATGTCCGGATACACTGAATGGGCAAAAATCGACTCGTATCATAATCCAGTGCTTGGTCTTGACCGAAGAGGATAGATACGAGGTCTGTTTTTTGTGTTTTGCCTCAGTCTCTGAATCTTTAGGTCAGGGAGAGGCTCGCCTCGCAAGATTATTTGGTGTTGGGCCTGGATTGTTTCGAAAGTGAGGGTCTGTTCCGGCCATTGCCGAGCAGGGCAAGACAAGCGGATGCGGGAACGCTCATCAGTCGAAACCTGGCTGCCCGGACAGCAGGAGAAGGCCGTGCTTACTGTCCGCTGTTCAGGAGGCTTTGTACTCGGCGATGGAAAATCCTGGTCCTTCTCCTGTATGCCTCGCCCAGCTCGCGGGCGAAGCGTTCCTCGACATCCCGCTCGTCCCGAATCCCCTTTCCGTCCAGATTGTCCGCGTGGGCGACGACATGCTCCAGAAAGGTTCGGGGAACGTAGTCCGCAACAGGGAGCGGCAGACACTGCTGCAGGACATCCTCGGCTGTAATGCCCACGCCGATGTGGCGTTCGGCCGCCTTCGCCTCCGGATACAGCCCTTCCCTGGAGAGGATGTCGGCTCCAGTGAGCCCGTGCCGTATGGCTTGCGGCGATTGTGGGGCATGGTAAAGACGTCCGACGTCGTGCAACAGGCACGCCCTGTAGAGGAGGGAAAAATCGACCCCCTCCAAATGGCCGGACAGGTCCCGGGCGATGCGCCATACACGGACGGAGTGTTCGTACACGATTTGATAGCTGGTTTCCGGGCACTTCTGCTTGGCCAGGATTTCCACGGGATCATGGCTCATGGGGCTGCTTCGCGTGGTTTTGCGCAGTTGGCGGATATGTTCTTAAATTCTAGCACGATGAGCTTTGCGGCAAAAGATCGGCACGGGTCGCGTTGATACAACTTTCATTCCCGGGCCGACCCGGGCACAACCAAGCATGAAAATGTCGGCTTCCCGCGCCGTATCTCCTGTTCATTCCGACTGTTCACCATATT
>CAYNCR010000277.1:0-3925 GCA_964395575.1 uncultured Desulfohalobiaceae bacterium | reverse complement strand
GATCCGGAAATCATCTAGGTGGCCAACTTCATGGTAACAGCCCTGAAAACGGGAACGAGCGGGGAGGACAAGCTGCCCCCCTTTCGCAGCCAGGCCTGGGAGGATCTCTCCCTGAGCCCCGGCGTACTGGAGGCAATCGTGCTCCAGCTGAACCATCAGCTGAAGGAAATTTACGAGCTCATTTATGGATAGCCCAAGTCCTTACTCCTCCAAGGAAAGCCATATCCAGCATCTGGAGAAAGTGGTCCAGGAAAGCCTGGATGCGCTGGAGATGTGCGCCTATTTTGAAAAGAGGCAAAGCCCGCTGAACCAATTCAACAGGCGGGAGGATCTTTTTGAAAACGCGGTGGCCATGGTGCAGAAAGTAGTGCCCGTCCTCTTCTACGGGATTTATCTCGTGGATGAGAACGGACTGGACCTCTCCCTCGCCTGGTCCAGCCCGGCTGGATACCATTCCTATCTCGAGGAGAACCTGGACCACTTCATCGACAACGGCACCGTGGCCTGGGCCATGCGGGAAAACCGTACCGTGGTCTCCTCCTCGGCGGACCACAAGTACGAGGTCCTGCTCCACGCTCTGGAGACCAATCAAAAAACCCACGGCCTTGTCGCCTGCTTCCTGGAGAAGCACACCACAGCGGTCACCAGCTGGAACTCAATCCTTTTGACCATCCTGATGCACTCCACTGCCTATGCCTACGAGAACTTTACGCTTTACAAACAAGTGGATGAGCAAAACGAAAAGCTTTCGGAAACAATCAGCCAGCTGAACTCCGAGATCGAAAAAAAGGAGTACATGGAAAGCCAGCTGCGCGAATCGGAGATCATCTACCGCAACATCTTTGAAAATACCGGCAACGCCACCATAATCATCGATCAGAGCGGACAGATCCTTTTAAGCAACTCGCAGTTCCTCACCCTGTCCGGATACTCCAGGGAGGAATTGGAAAATACCATGAATGTTCTGGATTTCTTTCCCAGCTCCGACCACTCCCCGAACATCGAAGAATTATTCACCGACTCCGGAGCCCATACCCAGAGCAGAGACCAGGAATTTCTCTTCCAGGACAGGGAGGGAAATGAACGCTACGTGCTCCGCTCAGTACACAGCCTGGGTATCGAGGACAAGTACATTATTTCCTTTTCCGATATATCCAAGATCAAGCAGGCTGAGCAGGAGCTCAATTTCCAAGCCTATCATGACAGCTTGACCAAGCTGCCCAACCGGATTCACCTCGAGGAGAGGCTGGGCCAAGCCATCAAGAAGTCCTGTCTCCAGAGCAACTTCAATTTTGCCCTGCTTTTCATCGATATCGATCGCCTCAAGATCATCAACGATACCATGGGCCACTCCGCTGGGGATATCATGATCCAGCAGGCGGCGGAAAGACTGCAGAGCTGTGTCCGGGACGTGGATACCGTGGCCCGGTTCGGAGGGGACGAGTTCGTGATCCTGCTCGAGGGAATCCACACCTCCAAGGAATGTGAGATTGTATTGAATCGGATATACAACGAATTCCATGATCCCTTGCTGCTCATGGACAATGAGATTGTGGTCACCCTGAGCATAGGCCTCTATGTGGGGACGCAGGAGCACGTCACCACCGAAGAGGTCATCCGTTGCGCGGACCTGGCCATGTACAAGGCCAAGCAGCAGGGGAGGAACAAGTATTTTTACCACCAGGACAATGTCAGTAAACAGGAGGAGAACAAGCTCCACATTGAAAATGAGCTGAGCAAAGCCATCCACAGTGAGGAGATATTTCTCAACTATCAGCCCATTATCAATCTGCAGACCAGAGAGATCTACGGACTCGAGGTCCTGACCCGCTGGGAACATAAGGATCTGGGGCTGATTTCTCCGGGTACCTTCATCCCCATAGCCGAAGACACCGGGCTCATGATCCCTCTGGGCAAGAAGGTCCTCCAACTCGCCTTCAATCAGTTCCGCAGCTGGCTGGATGCTGTCCCAGAGCTGCATAACGTCTTTCTCTGCCTCAATCTGTCCGTCCACCAGCTGCTGCACAGCGACATAGTGGCCAGTATCCACGAAATCTCGCAGCAGACGGGCATGCCCCTGGAGAATGTCCATCTGGAGATAACGGAGAGCGTGTTCATTGACGAGGCCAGGTACGCCTCCTCCATCATCGAGAAATTCAAGCACAAGGGAATTCACGTCTCCATCGACGATTTCGGGACCGGGTACTCCTCCCTGCGCTATCTGGATCAGTTCACCATTGACTTGATCAAGATCGACAAGGACTTGATCCAAAAAATTACCACCCAGCAAACGAGCATGTATATTGTGGAATCCATGCTCTCCCTGAACGAAAGACTGGGCATTCAGGTTGTTGCCGAAGGGATCGAAGAGGAGGACCAGCTCAGGGCACTGCAGAAGATGAACTGTCACCTGGGCCAGGGCTTTTTGTTCTCCAAGCCCATGAACCCGAGGGAAATCCAACAGTATTTTGCACGGGGCCGCTCCGTTTCCCTGAACAACGATTCCTCTGTGCATCTATGCCATAACTTCCTGGGTTAGGATTCTCTTGTTTTCTCATCTTAACCCAGCCAGCTTGCCATCCGATACAAAGAAAAGCACCTTCCCCAATTGAAGGCGCATACTGCGGCCATCCCTGCCAGGATGGCTCGCACCCGGGCAGAGGAAAGGGCGCTGATAAGTATCCGCCCTTGAGCACAATACAATCCCGCAATCTTTCACGAACTTTTCGGGCAAGGACGAGGCAATGGAACCCGGACTCAGTCTTTTCACCACTTCAAGCCCTGAGCGAGCTCAAGGGACCGCGGCCTTATCGCACCGCTCCGGTCGGGGCTTTGGGGAACAGTTCGAGGATCTCTTCCTCAAGGCCGTGTCCGAACACAGCTCGAGCTCCGAGCAGAATCGAGGCGGACTGATCCGGCTGGGCCAACTTACGGAAGAGAACCCGACAGTGTCCCACCTTCTGGCCCAAAACTCCGAATACGGGCAGCAGTGCTGGGATATCGTCCACGATCCGATAAACAGGGACAAGCCCTTTCGGGACATGGCCAAGGGTGAGACCGTCTGGCTCGATCCCAGCAGCAAGGAAATCGTTGCCGGAGAAGAGCCCTATTCAGCCCATAATCCGGGATCAGGCTCTTCCTCCTCTGCTGGCGATACCGTTTCCGACCTGTTCCATAGAGAAGGCTCTCTCGGCGAGGGAAAACCCACCCTTTCCTCGAAGGAGCTGAGCCAGGCGGTGACCAGCTACCGCGGAACCCCCTACGACAGGCTCGATTGCTATGAGCTTGTGGTTCAGGGTCTCAAGGACATGGGAGTGAACTATTTCGGCAAGGAGGGGCTCCAGTCCGAGCTCATGCAAAAGGCTCAGCGCGAGGAGCGCGCCTCAAACGCCTATCTCACCGGCGAGGGGCTTATCCGTTCCCTGGGCTCGCACGTCTTTGAACAAGATCTCTCCGGGATAACGCACCCCGAGAAAGCGGCCAAGGAGCTCATGAGTTCCCTCAAGGACAGGCTGGAGCCGGGTATGATCCTTTCCCTGTCCACTCCGGAAGGAGGCCACACCGGAGTCATCTCCCGCCAGGAGGGCAGGTGGACCTTTATCAATTCCGGAAGCATTCAGCACGCGGTTGATGATTCCGGTGTGAGCCGGGGAGTCGCAGAGGAGGATCTGCAGTCTGAGCTGACGGGATGGCTGGAACGCGCCCGGGAAAAAGAACAATCCTTCTCCCTCAGCGTGGGCAGGCTCAGCCCGGAAAAGCTCAGCCGCTACACCAATCCGCAGAAGGGCCTGAGGACCACCGCCTGACCCGCCTTTTGTCCGCCGGGCCTTCAAGGCCTCGGCTCCCATCCCATACAACTTTCATTTACGGGCCGAACCGGGTCCAACCAAGGTAACCCTTCACGGGGCATTTTTTCACTTGAAAA
>CAYNCR010000276.1:0-3955 GCA_964395575.1 uncultured Desulfohalobiaceae bacterium | reverse complement strand
GGGATTGCGCTGATGCCCGTGTTTCATCCCGGTGTCCAGTGCAGGGAAGGGCGCACGCTGAGCGACTCATGCCCGCGAGACACCGGTTGTTCTCCACAAACCCGCGGCATCGCGAACCTTACTGTCGCTGCCGGCAAGATCCCCATATCGCGAGCTACAAGGGCTCGCACGTTTATGAAACACGGCTTCAGCGCAAATCCCCGGCTTCCCGCGCTGTATCTCCATCTAATTCAAACTATTGAAAATTTTTTCATACAAAATGAAAGAGAACCATTTGCCCCAAATTGAGGCAACATTCTCGAGACGCAGCACTAGCTTCCGATCTGCAGAGCCTGACGCGCCATGCGCTGCCCGGCCTTGATGCTGTTGACATTGGCCTCGTAGGAGCGCACGGCCGCCTGCATGTCCGTCATCTCTTCCACCATATTAATATCCGGCTTCTGCACGTACCCTTCCTCATTCGCTTGGGGATGGGAAGGATTGTACACTTCCTTGGGCGGGTCCTGGCTCTCTGTAATCCGCTCCACCCGGACACCCTGATTGGGATTCTTCATACTGGACTGCAGTTGCTGATCGAACTCCGGATTCCTGGTGCGGAAGATCACGGATTTCTCCCGGTATGGGCCGCCTTCCGGGGTGCTCGTGCTGTTGATGTTGGCCAGATTGGAGCTGATGGTGTTCAATCTGGTGCTCTGGGCCTGAAGGGCCGAAGAGCTGATCTGCATGGACTGGAAAACACTCATTGCCTTCCTCCCTGATGCTCGGGGTTTTTTACCGATCCCATCTCCGCGAGCCGTTATTTCTGCAGCACGCTCTGCAGGGTGCTGAACTTCTTGCGCAGCATCTTGGTCATCGCCTCATACTTGATCTGGTTCTCGGAAAGGCGCTGCATTTCCTGGTCCACGCTCACATTGTTCTCGTCCCCGATGCGGCTCAAACTGGGCTCACGGCTCACATTGCCCTGCACCCCGGGCGCTTCATCGTGAATCGGAAAATGCTCCGGATCGCTCGAGCTCAGGTTCACCTGGGAGTCGGAGATGCTGTTCTGCAGCTGTTCCTCGAAATTGAGCCTGGCAGGGGCATACCCGGGTGTATCCGAATTCGCGATATTGGAGCTGATGACCTGCTGCCTTTGCACACGGAGATTCAACGCGTTGTGCAACACATTAATCGTGTCCCCGAACATTGGATTTCTCCTCGGATACGAGTCCATCGTTTACACGATGAACCTTGAATATTGAACGTGGTGCTCAGTTATTTCTTTCCTGCAAAGCGTTGAGGGAAAGCGCTTCGCTTGCCAGCTCACTCCAGAGGGGGCTCTCTTTCGTATCGACGATATGTTGCCAAAGTTTAGCCCCCTGCCCCACGCGGCCGGCTTTGCGGTGTATCTGTCCCATGCGGTAGCGGGCCAGTGCCCCCTGATAGCCCTCCTTTTCCAGGTGCGAATACAGGGCCAGGGCCTGTCCGTATTCCTCGGTGTGGAACAGGGACTCCGCCCGCAGCAGAAGGAGCTCCGAAGGGGCTTGATCCCATGCTTTCCCCGTGGCGCGGGCCAGGTAGCGCTCCGCCTCGCCGAATCGCTCCCTGGAGAAAAAGATCTTCCCGGCCAGGCTGTCCAGCTTCCGGCTCACCGGACGATCCGGAGATCGGAGCAGGTCGGCTGCGCGCTCAATCCGGTCCGATTCTCGCAGAGCCTTGGCCAACAGATAGTGCATGGTCCTGGAGTGCGCTCCCTGGGAATACTCCCGGACGTACTCTTCCGCATGATCAATTGCGGTGGAATATTTCTTCTGCTCCATATAGCTCCGGACCAGATGCGGATAGATAGGCTCTTGCTCCGCGGGATTCTCAGCCAGGCTCAACATGTATTCGTAGACCCGGCTCGCCCTCTCGAAAAATCCGAGGCGATAAAAGGCGCCTCCCAGATCATACAGAAAGTCCAGAGGAAGACTGGCGTAGCGCAAAATCTGCCGATGCTCCTGCACAAGACCCATGGCCTGAACATAGGCGTCCTGCTCCATCAGATTCTTGACCACACCGGGCAGAATCTTCACCAGAAGGGCCTGTGCGTGGGAACGAAGCTCACCAGCGCTATAGTCGCGCAGAAAGGATCCGAGCCACTCCGCCGCAACACGGGGATGGTCGGAGAGATGGGCCACAAGAATCCTTTTGAACGCGGCCTCTTCCCGAATTTCCCGGCTTTGCGCCCTGAGGGCGATATCGTGGTAGGATGCCGCGATATCTCGTGCCTTCCTCCCCTCCTCCTCCAGCAGCGCCATATCCGCCAGCTCGGTCTCGGCCCGCCATTTGGCCCTGGAATGCCCCGTTTCCTCCGCGATCCGGGCCAGCTCCTGCCTGGCCAACAGCCTTGCCCCCCGGCGCAGATCGGACATTGCCTCCCCGAATTCGGCCATGGCGATCAACTCGGGATCGGCAAGCGCACGGGACAGCCTGGAGAAATACTGCAGGGCCTTCCCGTAGTCCCCGCTTTCATAGCTGGAGCGGGCAAGCTGGGCCAGTGCGCGGGGATGCCCTGCCAAAAAGGACCTGGAGAAGTTGCTCAGCTCTTGGGCAGCCCTATTCCTCTTGCCCAGGGCAAATCCCGCCTGTGCTCTGCGCAGGGCGAAGATCCTTTCGAGCGGACCTTCCTCCTGGGGAGGATCCGAGGCCAGGGCGTAGGCCCTTTCTGCTTGTCCCGCCCCGAGAGCGGTTTCAATTTCCAAGAGCCTGGCCGAAGCCTTCCACCGCTCCGGGGCCTCGTCCGGAAGCTCCAGATCTCGGGCACCGGATAATCCGAGGTAGGGATCACCCGCAGCCGCGGCTGCGTAAGCCCGGAGATAGCTCAGCGCAGCTGCCTGGTCCTGCTTCCCGCTCTCGGGAAGATCTCGCAGCACCTCTCGGGCCTGCTCCACTTTATCCTGACGCAACAGGAGATCCGCCTGGACTATCCCCCTCGCGAGCCCTTCGCCCTGGGAAGCATTCCCGGAATCGGTCTGGTCCAGGGTCGATCCGGCCTCCTCCCACTTTCCCTCCTGGGCCAAGCTGGTCACTTGTTCCGGGATGGCCTGGAGATCCCGGGAACGGAGCAATCCGGGGAAGGGGGCAAGCGTATACACAAGCTCCGGCTCAATGCGCAGGGGAAGCTCATAATCGCGAAAGAACTCCTTCCAGTTTGCAGTGTAAGGCGAGGAAACCCGGCGGGTCATGGACGCCCCTCCTCGAGCCAGGGACGGTCTGCCGCTCAGCTGCTCGGCGATGGCCGGCCTGCTCTCGTCTTCAGACCAGCTCAGCCTCAGGCGCAGCACAGGGTTCTCCTCGGATGTCGAATGTTCGACATCCCCAGGGGGACGCCGCAGGACAAGGGAGACGATGGTTTTGCCCCCTTGATCGGCCACAAGGGTTCGAACCAACTCCCCTCCGGCTTCGAGCCTGTCCAGGGTTTCCGCCGTCTCGGTCTGGAAAAGGATGACGTCCACACGCTGTCCGGAAGTTTTGACCTCGTATTCCGGGACTTCGTCGGAAAGGGTGAACTCGAAGAGCGTTCTTTCCTCCTTCCAGGAGCGATCAATCTCGTACAAAACGTGTTCCTGGGCCAGGACCGGGCTGCCGAAGGCAACCAGCTCCAGGCACAGACACAGGAGAAGAAATGCTGGGAAGAGCCATCCCTTTGGGGTTCTTTGACGGTCCATATTGCGTTTTTTAAGCAAAAATCAGGCCAAAAAAACCCTCACTCCAAGGGCATTCAAGGCAACAACTTTCCTTTCCGGTCCACCACAGGCAGGACAAAACATCCCCGTCTCGCCGCGCCTGACAATTTCACGCTATAATTCAACACCTTAGACACATTTTCATACAACCTTCATTCCCGGCCGACCCGGGCACAACGAAACATGAAAATGTCGCGAGGCGAAGGCGGGTGGACGCTGAAGCGCAGGTTTCATCCCGGGTTTCACAT
>CAYNCR010000275.1:0-3958 GCA_964395575.1 uncultured Desulfohalobiaceae bacterium | reverse complement strand
CTACGGCGTCGCTGCAAGATTTTGAAATCCTCATGTATTCGAATACACTGCGGTTTCAAAAACTTTTGCTCCTTGTATATGGGCACGTTTTCCTCCAATCACAATGTTCGGTCAGGTGGTAGATCCCTCCCGAAGAAAGGGGCCTCCTTTGGGATAGAGCTCCTGGCTAAGACCTCCTTCCGCGTACAGCCCGGCTGAAGCGCGGTGAAAAGGAATGAGATATGATCGGTGTCTCCAAGCTTTACTGCAATACTGTGGAACCCTCGGATGCCCTGCGCTACGAGCGCAGATCCGGGGAGCTTCCCTCGCATCTGCTGCAGTTTTCCCGGGATAAGAAGCCTGTTGTGGTCTGGAACGTGACCCGGCGCTGCAATCTGCGATGCGTCCACTGCTACGCTCAGGCAACGGCCCAGAGCGAAGAGGAGATCGGTACTGCAAAGGCCAAGGAAATCATTCGCGATCTGGCCGAGTTCGGTTCCCCGGTTCTTCTCTTTTCCGGGGGGGAGCCCCTCGTGCGCTCCGATCTCAGCGAACTGGCCTCCTACGCCGTGGAGCAGGGGATGCGCGCGGTGATCTCCACCAACGGAACCATGATCTCCCGGGAAAAGGCCCGGGAACTCCGCTCCATCGGCCTGTCCTACGTGGGGATTTCCCTGGATGGGACGCGCGAGGTTCACGATCGTTTCCGGCAGGTGAACGGCTCTTTCGATCGTGCCATGGAAGGAGTGGAGAACTGCCAGCTCGAGGGCCTGAAGGTGGGCCTGCGCATGACCGTGAGCCGGAACAACGCGGACGAGGTTCCGGCTGTATTCGACATCCTCCGCGAGCGCGAGATCCCCAGGGTCTGCTTCTACCACCTTGTCTATTCCGGCCGCGGCTTGGAGCTGATCGACCAGGATCTGGATCACGCCCAGACCCGGCGTATTGTGGACGTGATACTGGACAGGACCCGGGATCTGCATCAGCGCGGCATGGAGAAGGAAGTGCTCACAGTGGACAATCACTCGGACGGGCCCTACATCTATCTCCGTCTGCTCCGGGAGAATCCCGATCTTGCGGAGAAGGTCTGGCGGCTTTTGCAATACAATGAGGGAAACAACTCCGGCCGAGGCATCGGCTGCATTTCCTGGGACGGGAAGGTGCATCCGGACCAGTTCTGGAGGGAGCACGTCCTGGGCAACGTCCTGGAGCGCCCTTTTTCCGAGATTTGGGTGGATTCCGATATTGAGCTGCTTCGCAAATTGAAGGACAAGAAGCGGCACGTCCACGGCCGCTGTGCCGCCTGTCGTTTCCTGGATGTCTGCGCCGGCAACTTCCGGGCCCGAGCCGAGGCCTACTACGGCGACATGTGGGCGCCGGATCCCGCCTGCTACCTCACTGACGAAGAAATCGGTCTGCACAAGATCCAGGCGGGCTGAAGGCTCGCTATACCAAACCGCTGACTGGAGGACCCATGCCCGAGACCGATCCCTTTTTCCGAGGCAGACGACTGCGAAACTCCGCCTGGCAGCGCGATATGGTCCGGGAGACGCATCTGACACCCTGGGACCTTGTGCAGCCCTATTTCGTGGTGGAGGACGACACCGAGGCCAAACGGGAGATTCCCTCCATGCCGGGCCAGTACCAACTCGGCCGGGAGGCGCTGCTGCGGGAGCTGGAAGAGCCCGTTCGCCAAGGGTTGAGGGCAATCGTCCTATTCGGCGTTCCGGTTCACAAGGATGAGCAGGCGAGTGGAGCCAGCCATCCCGAGGGAGTGATCCAGAGGGCGGTTCAGCGGATCAAGGAAGTCTATCCCCAGCTCATCACGATTACGGATGTCTGTCTCTGCGAGTACACTTCCCACGGCCACTGCGGCGTGGTGCAGAACGGGAGTGTGGTCAACGATCCCACCCTGGAGCGTCTTGCGGATACCGCCCTGAGCCACGCCCAGGCCGGAGCGGACATGGTTGCGCCCTCGGACATGATGGACGGGCGCGTTGCAGCGATCCGGAACAGGCTCGACGCCCATGGCTTCGTCCAGACCCCTCTCCTTTCCTATGCGGTGAAATATGCCTCCGCGTTCTACGGACCCTTCCGGGACGCGGCTCAGAGCGCTCCGGAATTCGGGGATCGCCGAACCTATCAGATGGACCCCGGAAACAAGCGGGAGGCCCTGCGCGAGGCTCGCGCGGATATCGCCGAGGGGGCGGACATCCTCATGGTCAAGCCCGCTCAGCCCTATCTGGATGTCCTGCAGGCCCTGAACGCTGACGTGGAGTATCCCCTGGCCGCCTATCAGGTGAGCGGTGAATATTCCATGCTCAAGGCCTCGGAAAGGATGGGTTGGCTGGACGGAACCCAGGTGGCCTTGGAATCCTTGACCGGCATCAAGCGGGCCGGGGCGGATATTATTTTGTCCTATTTCACAACCGAGCTGTTGCCCCGTTTGTAGGCAGCGGAAAAATCGAGCAACCATGAATCGATCCCAAAAAGACAGCGTGCCGGAGCTCCGGGTACTGGCCTGGGAAGTGACCCGGGCCTGCAATCTGGCCTGCCGGCACTGCCGGGCCGACGCCCACACCGATCCCTTCCCCGGGGAGCTGGACACGGACGAGGCGTTGCGCCTGATCGACGAAATCGCCCAAGTCGACAGTCCCATCCTGATCTTCAGCGGCGGCGAGCCCCTCCTGCGTTCCGACATCTTCCAGCTCGTGGAGCGGGCGCGGGCCAATGGCCTGCGCTGCGCCATGGCCCCCAACGGGACCCTTTTGAATGCGGAGAATGTGCGGCGCATGAAGGAAAGCGGCATCGAGCGCGTGTCCATTTCCATCGACGCCGCGGACGCGCAGAGCCATAATGCCTTCCGTGGTGTGGAGGGGGCCTTCGAGGCCAGCATGCAGGGCATCGAGCACTTGAAGCGGGTCGGGATTCCCTTCCAGATCAATACCACGGTCACCAGGAACAATTTTCGCATCTTCGGAGATATCCACGATCTGGCCCGGGATCTCGGTGCCGTTGCCTGGCATATCTTTCTCCTGGTCCCCACTGGCAGAGCCAGCGAAATGAGCGAGGAGATTATCTCCAGCGAGGAATACGAAAGGGTTCTGAACTGGTTCTACGATCTTTCCAGGACGAGCTCCATGCAGCTCAAGGCCACCTGCGCCCCGCAGTATCACAGGATCCTGCGCCAGCGGGCCAAGCAGGAAGGCATCGCGGTGAATTACGCCAATTTCGGTCTGGACGCTGTCAGCCGCGGATGCCTGGGAGGCAGCGGCTTTTGCTTTGTCTCCCATTCGGGTCAGGTGCAGCCCTGCGGGTATCTGGAGCTGGATTGCGGTCAAGTGAGGGACGAATCCTTCCGTCATATCTGGCGCAATTCGCCACGCTTCCGGGAGATCCGCGATCCGTCGCTCTATACCGGACGGTGCGGAATCTGTGAATACGAGCGAGTGTGCGGCGGATGCAGGGCGAGGGCGTATACCATGAACGGGGATTATCTGGCGGAGGAGCCGCTCTGCGGCTATGAGCCCCGAAAGAGGAACACAAATGGATACAACGGATAAGCGGATACTTGACGTGATCCAGTCCGATTTTCCCCTGGTCAGCAGGCCCTATGCCGAAATCGGATCCAGACTCGGGCTTGCCGAGGAGGATGTGCTCCGGCGGATACGCAGCATGCGGGAAAACGGGGTTATACGCCGGATCGGGGCCAACTTCCATTCCCGCATGCTGGGGTGGAAGAGTACCCTTTGCGCAGCCTCCGTCCCCGAGGAACGGCTCGACGAATTCGTCAGTGTGGTGAACACCTACCCCGGGGTTACGCACAACTATCTGCGCAAGCACAGCTATAATGTCTGGTTTACCTATATCGGTCCCAGCTGGGAAGAGATCGAGAGGGACCTCGAGGCCATCTCACGCAGGACCGGGATCAAGGTGCTCAATCTGCCCGCCCAGCGCATGTTCAAGATCAAGGTGGACT
>CAYNCR010000274.1:0-3960 GCA_964395575.1 uncultured Desulfohalobiaceae bacterium | reverse complement strand
GAACAGGCTTGGTTGTCCTGAATTCCTTCAGGTGCTGCTGGCCCCGTCATGTGAAACCCCGGGATGGAACCCGGGCTTAAGCGTCCACCCGCCTTCGCCTCGCGACATTTTCATGTTTCGTTGTGCCCGGGTCTGCCCGGGAATGAGAGGTGTACACACAAAAAAGTCCCGGACGAAGTCCGGGACCCATGGCGGAAGCGTATAGGAGTCGAACCTACCGGCGACCTCTCGGCCGCCCACTGGATTTGAAGTCCAGGCGCCACACCGGTGACGTAACGCTTCCGTAATAAGAATATGTAACCGGAAATCGCGCTTTTGACAAGCCCCGCCCCGAGGGGCGCGGCCTCCAAGCTTTCCGAAAAAGGTCCCAGGCTGTCCCGGAATGGACAGACGGACCCCCCTGTGTTACATATTCTTGTTGATTGCAACCACCGATACAGCCAGTATGGAGCCGGAACCCCGGCCGCTCCTGATTCGGACTTGGCAGTGTTTTCGAGGGATATGCTGAACGCGGATCGAGACGCAGATTCTGATCGGTGAAGAAGGAGGCAACTTGAATAATTTCGGCAAGAACCTGATTCTATGGGCCACGATCTCTTTGGTCCTGGTGGCCCTGTTCAATATGTTCAATCAGCCGCCGCAGGACAAGAACCAGCTCGCCTACAGCCAGTTCCTGGCCAAGGTGCAGGAGGACAAGATCGCTGCGGTGGAGATAAAGGGCAACGAGATCACCGGAAAACTGGTCAGCGGGGAGCGGTTTACTACTCACGCCCCGGATGATCCGGCTCTGGTGGAAAAACTGACCTCCAAGGACATCCGCATCGAGGCCAAGCCCCAGGAGCAGTCCCCATGGTACATGACCCTGCTCGTGTCCTGGTTCCCCATGCTCCTGCTCATTGGGGTCTGGATCTTTTTCATGCGCCAGATGCAGATGGGCGGCGGCGGAGGCGGGGGCAAGGCCATGTCCTTTGGCAAGTCCCGGGCCAAGCTCGTCTCCGAGGAGGCCACGCAGGTCACTTTTGCCGACGTTGCCGGAGTGGACGAGGCCAAGGAGGAGCTCCAGGAAGTTGTTGAATTCCTGAGCAACCCCAAGAAGTTCACCAGACTCGGGGGACGGATCCCCAAGGGGCTGCTGCTCGTGGGAGGTCCCGGTTCGGGCAAGACCCTGCTCTCCAAGTCGGTGGCCGGTGAGGCCGGCGTGCCTTTCTTCTCCATTTCCGGGTCCGACTTTGTGGAGATGTTCGTGGGCGTGGGCGCCTCCCGGGTGCGCGACCTCTTCGTGCAGGGCAAGAAAAACGCGCCCTGCCTCGTCTTTATCGACGAGATCGACGCAGTGGGCAGACAGCGCGGAGCCGGCCTCGGCGGCGGCCACGACGAGCGGGAGCAGACCCTGAACCAGCTCCTGGTGGAGATGGACGGCTTCGAGACCAATGAGGGGGTTATCCTCATCGCGGCCACGAACAGGCCGGATGTGCTCGATCCCGCCCTGCTCAGGCCGGGCCGCTTCGATCGCCAGGTGGTGGTGCCCAATCCGGATCTCAACGGCCGCAAGCAGATCCTGGAGGTCTATTCCAAAAAGGTGGCCCTGGCCAATTCCGTGGATCTGCAGATTCTGGCCCGGGGAACCCCGGGATTCTCCGGAGCGGATCTGGAGAACCTGATGAACGAGGGCGCCCTGATCGCGGCCAAGCGGGACAAGGACTACGTGGAGATGGCGGACCTTGAGGACGCCAAGGACAAGGTCCTCATGGGCAAGGAACGGCGTAGCGTGATCCTGAGCGAAGATGAGAAGCGGACCACCGCCTACCACGAGGGCGGCCACGCCCTGGTGGCCCGTCTGCTGCCCAATTCCGACCCCGTACACAAGGTGTCCATCATCCCCAGGGGACAGGCTTTGGGCGTGACCATGCAGCTGCCCCTGGACGAGAAGCACAACTACAGCAAGAGCTACCTGGAGAACACCCTGTCCGTGATGATGGGCGGCCGCGTTGCGGAGCAGCTCTACCTGGATCAGCTGACCACCGGGGCGAGCAACGATCTGGAACGGGCGACCAAGGTGGCCCGGAAGATGGTCTGCGAGTGGGGCATGAGCGAAACCTTCGGCTCGGTGGCCCTGTCCGACAACGGCCAGGAAGTCTTTCTGGGCCGGGAGCTGGTGCAGCACAAGCAGTACAGCGAGGAGACCGCGCGCCTCATCGACTCCGAGGTGAAAAAGATGATCGAGGAGGCCTACGCCCGGGCCAAGGAGCTCCTCCAGGAGAACGAGACCATCATGCACAATCTGGCCCAGGCCCTGCTGGATCGGGAGACCATCAGCGGGGATGAGCTGACCCAGATCATGAACGGCGAGGAGCTTCCCCCGCTGATGCAGGAGAGCGGATCGGCATCCGCCAAAAAAGCCGGCGAGAGCCGAACTAAAGACGCGGACGACGATTCGTCCGGCGGTTCCTCTTCCTCGGATACGGAGAGCGGGGATGATGAGTTCACTCTGGAAGAGGATCCGGAGGACAGGTGACGGGGATCGGACGTCGGACGTCGGAGGTCGGAGATCGGTTGTCGGATGTCGGACGTCGGACGTCGGACGTCGGAGATCGGAGGACGGAAGACGCTTCACCGAAACGCAGATGCACGACTCTACCTCACTCCGAACGACGAACGCTGAACGGGGAACTCGGAACGGACAAAAACGGAAGAATCATGCGGACTGAATGGCGCATAGGCGGAGACAGGGTGTTCCAGCCGGGCACCTATATTGCGGGGGTGCTCAACGTGACCCCCAACTCCTTTTACGACGGCGGGCTGCATCAGGAGCGGGACGCGGCGATCGCCCGCGCCCGGGAGATTCTGACCCAGGGCGCGGATATACTGGATGTGGGCGGCGAGTCCACCCGCCCCTTTTCCGAGCGGGTTGACCGCGACGAGGAGCTGGAAAGGGTGCTGCCCGTAATCCGCGCCATTCGCTCCGAGTTCCCGGATCGGCCCGTATCCGTGGATACCTACAAGGCGGAGACCGCCAGACAGGCCCTGGACTCCGGCGCGTCCATCGTCAACGACGTGACCGCCTGTGGGATGGACCCCGAGCTCACTGACATCCTGGTGCAGTATCAGCCCGGATACGTGCTTATGCACAGCCAGGGCCGGCCCGAGGATATGCAGAAGGATCCCCGCTATTCGGATCCCGTGGAGGACATTGCCGCTTTTCTGGAGGCGGAGCTGGATCGCCTGGTCCGAAGCGGTCTGCAGGAGGAGCGCATTGTCCTTGACCCGGGTATCGGTTTCGGCAAGCGCCTGGAGGACAATCTGGCCATCCTGCGCCACATCCAGCGTTTTTTCCGGCTGGGCAGGCCCGTGTTTATCGGGCAGTCCAACAAGTCCCTGTGGCAGAAGCTTCTGGGCCTGGGGCCGGATCAGCGGCAGAACGCGACCCAGGTGGCCACCGCCCTTCTGGCGGAAAAGGGCGTGAGCATCCACAGGGTGCACGAAGTGGACCTGACCAGACAGACCCTCACCATCGTCCAGGAGTTGACCAAACCCACACAGGAGGCCGCCCATGTCTAGCGAGCTTTTCGGCACGGACGGTTTGCGGGGCCAGGTCAACAAATCCCCTATGCAGCCGGAGACAGTGGTGCGCCTGGGCCTGGCAGCGGGACAGTATTTCCGTAACGGCCAGCGCAGGCACTCCGTTCTCATCGGGAAGGATACCCGCCTTTCGGGATACATCTTCGAATCCGCGCTCACCTCCGGTCTGTGCGCGGCAGGCATGGACGTCTTGCTCGTGGGGCCCATGCCCACGCCGGCGATCTCCTTTCTGACCAAGAACATGCGCTGTGATCTGGGCGTGGTCATCTCCGCCTCGCACAATCCCTTTCAGGACAACGGGATCAAGTTCTTCGACCAGGACGGATTCAAGCTGAGCGATGCCACGGAGGCGAAAATATCGGATCTGGTCCTGTCCGGGGA
>CAYNCR010000273.1:0-3962 GCA_964395575.1 uncultured Desulfohalobiaceae bacterium | reverse complement strand
AAGCGCTCCAACCGCCTTCGCCTCGCGGCCAATCATTCAATAATACAGCACGTTAAACTCATTTTCATACAAAAAAAAAGAGGGACAAAGTACCTGGCCGGGGCATTTGCCGCCTATTCACCTGCCGGGCCACTCCGGCGTCAGCACTCGCCGATGTCCTGCATAACGCAGTTTGGCCCTCCGCACAAGGGGCTTGCGGGGAGGAAAAAGAGCCGCTCCCGCGGGAGCGGCTCTTTCCATGCCATAGACAAAGGGGGCAGGCAAGCCCGACGGCTATTCCGCCTTTTCCCGGACCTTTTCCAGAATCGCCTCCTGCACGTGGGGCGGGGCTTCCTCATAGTGGTCGAACTGCATGGAGAACACTCCCTGTCCTCCGGTCATGGCCCGCAGATCCGGAGCATACTGAAGGATTTCCGCCATGGGGGCCTGAGCCCGGATCTCGGTGATGCCCTGGCTCGTCTCGTATCCCAGCACCTTGCCCCGACGACTGGAGATGTCGCCAATGACATCCCCCATATACTCATCCGGCACCTCGATATACAGGGCCATAATCGGTTCCAGAAGGGTCATTCCGGCCTTTTCCGCCGCCTTCTTGAAAGCCATGGATCCGGCCACCTTGAAGGCCATTTCCGAGGAATCCACACTGTGATAGGAACCATCGTAGCAGGTGACCTTGAAATCCACCACCGAATAGCCCGCCAGAATACCCTTCTGGGCCGCCTCCTGGATGCCCTGGTCCACTGCGGGGATATACTGTTTGGGAATAACGCCGCCAACAATCTGGTTGACGAACTCGTATCCCTCTCCACGATTCAGGGGCTCGATCCGGATCACGCAATCCCCGAACTGGCCCCTGCCTCCGGTCTGCTTCTTGAAACGCCCCTGGGCGTCGGCCCCGGCTTTGAGGGTTTCCTTGTAGGGAATCCTGGGCTCCTGGAGCTTGGCCTCGACCTTGTTCCGGCGCTTGACCTTTTCCACGGCCATCTCCACGTGCTGCTGGCCCATTCCGGAAAGCAGGATGTCCCCAGTCTCATCGTTATGCTCCAGCTTGAGGCTGACATCCTCCTCCAAGAGCTTGTGCACGGCCATCATCATTTTGTCCTCGTCCTCCTTGGACCCGATCAGGGCATAGGACAGGACCTGGGCCGGCAACTGGGGCTTGGCGTAGATAAAAGGCTCCTTCTCCGAGCAAAGGGTGTCCCCGGTCCCCGTATTCTTCAGCTTGGCCACGGCGACCAGTGCACCTGGTCCCACCTCCTCCTTGCAGGGCTCCTGCTTCTTGCCCACGGCCCACTGCAGCTGGCCCAGCTTTTCCTTGGCCTGCTTCTGGGGGTTGAAGACCTGCATATCCGAAGCGAGCGTGCCGGACATCACCCGGAGCATGTTCAGTTGCCCGCCGAAGGGCGTGACAATGGTCTTGAACACGAAACAGGAGAGGGGCGCCTCCGTCGAAGAGGCCCGCTCATCCCCTTCCGTGCCCTGCCACGGCTCGTGTTCAAGAGGTGAGGGGAACAGCTTCTGGATCATATCCAGGACCAGACCGGCTCCCTTGCCCTCCAGGGATGCCGTGGGGGCAACCGGAATCAGCTCCCCGGCAAGAACGCCCTTGCGGAGCCCGGACTGGATTTCCTCGGCCCCGAGGTCCCCTTCCTCGAGGTATTTCTCCATGAGCTCCTCGTCGCTCTCGGCAATGTTCTCCACGGCGGCCTCGTACATCCGCTGGAGATCATCCCGCATTCCCTCGGGGACTTCGCCGGAGGTCGCCTCGCCGGAATCCGGATCGAAGAAATAGGCCGCATCTGCGAGCACGTCCACCACGCCCCGGAAGTCGCCGGCCTCGCCGATTGGCAGATAGCAGGGCACAGGCTTGGCACCGAGCGAATCCCGCAAACCGTTGATGAGCTGCTCCATATCCGCGCGTTCCCGATCCAGCTTGTTCACCACGGCTATCAGGGGGAGGCCGAATGCCCGGGCCTCTCTCCAGATCTTCTTGTCCTGCGGCTTGATCCCGCCCACGGCGTCGAAAACGTAGACCCCGGCGTCCGCTGCCGCCAGCTGGTAGGGCAGCTCGCCCTGGAAATTTGTGTCCCCGGGAATATCGATTACGAAATGTTTGTTGCCCTCGTAGATGTAAACCGCGTAAGCGGGCTGAATACTGCCCCCTTTCTTCACTTCCTCGGGCTCGAAGTCCATAAAGGTGTTACCGCCCTCAATGCTGCCCATGCGGGTGCTAACACCACCCCAGTAAAGCACCATTTCAGCCAGCGAGGTCTTTCCGGCACCGCTGCTTCCCAACAGGATATAGGTCCTTTGCTGCTGCAGTTCTTGGTCCATGCCAGGCCCCCTTGTCTTCAATCGTGAAACACCCGCTCCCACAACGCGATCAAATCCACAGTTCGGGAATCACGGGCCCTGCCCCGATCCCCAAACTCCGGCTGCAGAGCGCGGCTATATCCCTGGCGAGCATCGGATTGTGCGTCGCAACCGGAACAGCTCCGCGCAAAAAAAGATGAGTCTATTCACGCTGAATCCTAGGTAAGGAACAAAATACCTGTCAAGGAGGGTGCGCACACATCGTCCTCCCTCATGTCGATTTTTTTCGGAACGGATGGATTCATGACGGCAGGATGAGGCATTGTGCGGATCGGGACGATCCACGCAGTTGGCGGAGACATGTGCAATCCGCTCGGGATCGGGCAACGTTGCAAGATCCGGCCAATCGCTTTAGGATTGATCCCTTCGAGGCATCAGCTTGTTCTCTTGTAACTATTCAGCACTTTGCCGAACAGGAACAAGCTCCCCGACACACCGCAAACAGGGCAAGAGAGGCCTGCATGCCCATCATCATGGGGACAGCCGGACACATCGACCACGGCAAGACCACGCTCATCCGCGCCTTGAGCGGCATCGACTGCGACCGCCTCAAGGATGAGAAGAAGCGCGGCATCACCATTGAGCTCGGATTCGCCTTCCTCGATCTCCCCGGGGGCGAACGCCTGGGGATCGTGGATGTCCCGGGCCACGAAAAGTTCGTCAAAAACATGGTGGCCGGTGCCGCGGGCATCGATTTCGTCCTGCTCACGGTCGCCGCGGACGAGGGTGTCATGCCGCAGACCCGGGAACACCTTGAGATCTGCTCCCTACTCGGCATCGACAACGGCCTTGTCGCCCTGACCAAGACGGACGCCGTGGATGAGGAGCTTTTGGAGCTGGCCACCGAGGACCTCAAGGATTTTCTCTCCGGCACTTTCCTGGCGGATGCTCCGGTTATTCCCGTTGCCGCCCACACCGGCGAGGGGGTTGACCGTTTGCGCGAGGCCCTGCAGGACAAGGCCAGCAGTCTGAAGCAAAAGGACAAGCCGGACATCTTCCGGCTTCCCGTGGACCGGGTCTTCACCATGCGGGGCCACGGCACTGTTATCACCGGGACCCTGGCCTCTGGCGAGGTCCATCAGGGGGATGCGATCGTGGCCCATCCCCGCGGAAGACGGGGCAAGGTCCGCGGGATCCAGGTACATGGACAGAGCGAGGAAAAGGTGAGCGCAGGTCGCAGAACAGCCCTCAATCTGGCCGGCGTGGAAGTGGAGGACCTGGAGCGTGGAGACACCTTGGCCCATCCGGATCGCCTTTTTCCGGCAACCGCCTGGGATGTGGAAATCACCTGCCTTTCCTCGGCCCCGCGCCCCCTGAAGCACAAGCGGGAGATCCACTTCCACCACGGCACACGGGAGATCCTGGCCCGAGTTCATCTTTTGGACGCGGAGGAGCTTCCGCCGGGCCAGACCGCTCTGGCCCAGATCCGCTTCCCCTCCCCCATGGTCGGCGTCTTCGGCGATCGCTTCGTGATTCGGGCCCACTCCCCGCTGCGAACCATAGCCGGAGGCAAACTCATCAATCCCCTCGCCCGGAAGGTCAAACGCTTCTCCTCCCAGCTGGAGCCCCTGAAAACTCTGGCCCAGGGG
>CAYNCR010000272.1:0-3966 GCA_964395575.1 uncultured Desulfohalobiaceae bacterium | reverse complement strand
GAAGTGCCTGAACTGCAAGGCCTGCACCGTGGCCTGCAAATTCGAGAACAATGTCTCCGTGGGGGACGAGTCCTATCGCATATGGGTCACGGAGATGCCCCTGCAGGGCACCTTCCCCCATTTGCATCAGGAGTTCAGGCCCTCGCAGTGCCAGCACTGCGAGAACGCGCCCTGCGAAAGGGTCTGCCCCACACGGGCCACGTACAAGACCCCGGAGGGAGTGGTCCTTGTGGACTACTCAAAGTGCATCCTCTGCAAGGCCTGCATGGTTGCCTGCCCCTACGACGCCCGTTTTGTGAGCCTGCGCCACGAGGCGGTGGAAAAGTGCACCATGTGCATCCACAGGATTCGGGAGGGCAGGGAGCCTGCCTGCGTGGAGACCTGTCCGCCCAAGGTGCGGAGCTTCGGGGATCTGAACGATCCCGACAGCGAGGTGAGCAGGCTGCTCGCCTCCAGGGAGTATTATCAGCTCAAACCGGGGAAGAAGACCCATCCCCGTCTGTTCTACGTCGTCTAGGGAGGCGTTATGCAGGTGAAAAAAGATTCCTGGCGATCCGTTCTTCGGTTCAACAAGGACGTACCGGCCATGCCCTTTATCATCCTGGGAGCGGTCCTGCTGCTTCTGGGAGCGTATGGAGTGCTCCAGGTCCTGATTCAGGGGCACGAGGCGGTGTACGCGGTCAACAGGGAAGTGCCCTGGGGGCTGCTCATCGCTACCTACGCCTATTTCGTGATCACCTCCACCGGCCTGGCCTTTATCGGCGGACTGGGGCACGCCTTCGGCTACTCCCAGTTCGCCCCCATGAGCCGGAGAATCGTGCTGCTGGCCTTTATCACCCTTCTGGCGGGATTCACTCAAATCGGCATGGAGCTGGGGCATCCCTTTCGGCTCATGATCTACTTCCTCCTCTCCCCGCAGTTCTCGGCTCCCATCGTCTGGATGGGGGTCTTCTACAGCATCGAGCTCGTCATTCTGGCGGTGGAGCTGTACATCCTGTTCCGACCGGGGCGCTTCAGCCCCAAGGCGGCGGGGATTACCGGGTTCCTGGCCCTGGTTGTGGGCGTGATCGCCACAAGCAATCTGGGCTTTGTCTTCGGCTCCATCAATGCCAGGCCCTTCTTCCACGGGAGCTATTTTCCCGTTTTTCTGGTGGTTTCCGGTATCGTGGGCGGAGCCGCATTGTTGACCGTGGTCTACAATGTGGTCTATAAGCTTCGCATCCCCGGGGAATACGCTGCGGGGATGAAGTCCCTGGGCAGGGTGATGGGCCTGGGTATTGCCGGAATGATGGTCCTTTACTTCTGGAAGTTCGCTTCCTCCCTGTACACGCAGCCCGAGGGCGCGTACGAGGCTGCCCAGAGCCTGCTCACAGGCCCTCTTGCCGTTCCCTTCTGGATCGGGGAGGTCGGGCTTGCGCTTCTTGTTCCCCTGGTCCTGATTCTCTGGACCAAAGGGGATAACCCGAACATCCTGGGACTCTCCGGAGTCCTCTATCTCCTGGGCATGTTCTTCACTCGCTACGACTTCATCGTGGCTGGCCAGCTTCCCCCCATGCGGGAGGGACTCGAGGGATCGGGAGTGCATACGGTGAACGGTCTTGCGCAGTACGCCCCTTCGAGCGTGGAGTGGATGGTCTTCTGTCTGGCGATTGGGGTGTTTTTCCTGCTCTACTTTCTGGCGGAGAGATACCTGGACCTAGAGGCGCAGCCCCATTAGTCGCCCTCGGGGACCCGCGGCTTGCGGTCCGATCGATCGGCAACCCTGAATGGGGAACCGGGACCCCGCAATCATTTCGAATTGGTGCGAGCATGAACAGCATTCACCGCAATGAGGCGAACGAGCCCCAGGAGGAGCAGGCCCTGTTCCTGCAGCAGGTGGTCAATGCCATCGTCAAATGCTGTGAGGACCGTCGGATCTACGAGAACCAGAAGTTCGGTCTGCCCTACACCGAGATCAGGTGCCTGCTTCTTTTTCAGGACGAGGAATACTTGACGGTGAACGAAATCGCCTATCGCCTGGATGTGGCCAAGAGCCGAGGCACCAAGCTGGTCCGGGGGCTCCTGGACAAGGGGCTGGTGGAGCGTGCGGAGGATCCCGGGGACAACAGGGTCAAGCGGATAAGCCCCACGGAAGAGGGGCGGAAAAAGATCCGCGAGGTGGAGGCCTTTCACAGGGAGATCCACAAGGAGATCCTGAGTCAGTTCGATGCGAGAGATCGCTCGGAAGTCCTGAGCACTCTGGAGTCTCTGCACACCTGCATGGAAACGGTCAAGCAGGGACTCCTCGCGAAACAGCCCAATTGATGCCCGCCGCGGAGCACTCCAAGTGGTGCCCGAGTGCTCCCTTTCTTTCCTGCCCGGGTAATCCGCTCCGAGAGGAGGGAGCGGATTACCCCTGGGTCCCTTCCATGCACTGGTAGATGATGTCCGACAGGAACTTGATATCCATGTTCAGCGCATAGCCCTTGACGATGTCCTCCAGCCCGCTGTGGCAGTTGTGGCAGGGGGCGATCAGGGTCTCCGCTTCGGTTTCGCGCAACTGATCCGCCTTAACTCGGTTCCCGCGGACGCGCTTGGTCTTGTACGGCGAACCACAGTTGATCACTCCGCCTCCGGCGGCGCAGCAGTAGTTGTGTTCCCGGTTGGGATGCATTTCCCGGACGTCGCTGCAGCAGGCGTGCACCACATCCCGGAGCATCTCGTGCAGGCCGCGGCCGCGCACAATGTTGCAGGGGTCGTGGATGGTCACCGGCTTGTCGTACTTTTCCGCGATGCGGATGCGGCCCGAGGTGATGAGCTCCCAGTAGAAGTGGATGGCGTGCTGCACGGGCACCGGATAGAGCCACCAGCCCAGCTGGCGAACGCCCACGTCGTAGATGGAGCGGAAGGCGTGGCCGCACTCGCACATGACGATGCGGCTCACTTTTAGCCGCATGGCGGCCTCGAAATGCTTCCGCTTGATGCGGGCCATGAGGGCGTCGTCGCGGACGTACATGGCCATGTCGCTGTTGTCCCAGCCGTGCGTGGCCGGCATGGTCCAATCCACGCCAGCCGCATTGAGAATGATTGCCGCCTGATAGATGAGCTGGGGCTGGAATTTCGGCTCCGGCCCGATCACCGAGAGCATGACCTCAGCCCCCTCCTTTTCCAGGGGAATCCCCTTGCCGGGCATTTCGTCCTGCAGCTCCTCCTCCTGCCACTGCAGCGTGTCGATCCACTCGTCGTCCTTGACCCACATCTGGTTTCCGGTCGCTGCGTGGCTGTGGGCCGTGTCCTGGATGTTTTGCGGCACCAGTCCCAGCCGGAAACAGATCCTGCGCACCACGAGCATGAGGTAGGCCGTGTCGATGCCGAAGGGGCAGTACATGGCGCAGCGCTTGCAAACATTGCACTCAGTGAAGGCGATCTGGGCGGCACGGACCATGAAGGACGGGCTCACCCGGCCTTTGTGCTTGATCATTTCCCGCAGGGTCTGCTGCACCTTGCCCACCGGGGAGTAGCTCGGATCGAAATCGTTGGAGACGCAGAAATGGCAGGCCTGGGCGCACATGCCGCAGTTGACGCAGGCGTCGAAGTAGGCTTTGAGGCGCGCCCCGGTTTCTCTGCGCAGGACCTGGTTGATGGTCCTGCGGATCCTTTCTCGATCAAGTCCCTCCATGGCCTGCTGCAGGCCGATATCCTGGAGCGAGCCGTTCTCGTCCCTTCGGGGCTGGAGCATGTGGTCCTCCGTTGGTTTTTTTGTATGAAAATGTTTCCAATAGTTTGAATTATATGGAGATACAGCGCGGGAAGCCGGGGATGTGCGCTGAAGCCGTGTTTCATAAACGTGCGAGCCCTTGTTGTTCGCGATATGGGGATCTTGCCGGCAGCGACGGTGAGGATCGCGATGCTGCGGGTTCGTTGTGAACAATCGGTGTCTCGCGGGCATGAGTCGCTCAGCGTGAGCCCTTCCCTGCACTGGACACC
>CAYNCR010000271.1:0-3974 GCA_964395575.1 uncultured Desulfohalobiaceae bacterium | reverse complement strand
CCCGCACGGTTCCCGGCTGGGAGTGCAAGGCCGAGGAAACCATCGCCGGCCTGCAAGAGGAATACGGCATTGGCGCGTGGCGCGAGACGCGCCAGGTCCACGGCACGGGCATCAGCTTCCTGGAGGACCTCACCGAGACGGATACTCCCCCAACTGGCGATGCCCTGGCGACGAACCTGGCGGACCGGGCCCTGGTGATCAAGGTTGCGGACTGCCAGCCGGTATTGCTCACCCACGCCTCCGGCGGCTCGGTCGCGGCTCTCCACGTGGGATGGCGGGCCAACCGGGAGAACGCCACCGGTATGTGGACGCGCGCCTTCTGCGAGCGCTACGGCCTGGATCCGCGAGACGTGTACGCGGTCCGTGGGCCGAGCCTGAGCCCGCAAAGAAGCGAGTTCGTCCATTTCGAGCGGGAGTGGGGCGACGCCTTTCTGGACTACTTCCATCCGGACAGACGCACGATGGATCTGTGGCGTCTGACCCGGGACCAGCTTATGAAGGCGGGGATCCCCGAGGAGAATGTCTTCGGGCTGGATCTGTGCACCTATAGCCTGCCGGAGTTCTTCTTTTCCCATCGCAGGAGCGGGGACCCGGAGCGCCAGGCGGGCCTCATCTGGATCCGGAACGAGTAGCGTTCCCGGTCCCCGTTCACCGTTCAAGGTTCGGAAAAAGATCACCTCCCGAGGCTGAACACCTTTGCCGACAGATCAAGCGGGAATGCCGTTGTTCCTTTTCTTCTCTTTCGGGCTCGCGAGGCGGCTCCTCATCTCTTGCTCCCCGGTATCCGGAAGAACAGGGAGTAGAGCACCGGGCACCAGATCAGGGTCAGCAAGGTGGAAAAGCCCAGACCGAACATGAGGGCGTTGGCCATGGGCCGCCACAGCTCTCCGCCCTGCAGGGACAGGGGCAGAAGGCCCAGGATGGTGGTGGCCGCGGTCATCAAAATGGGCCGCAGTCTGCGCTGCGCAGCACGGACCAGGGCCTCGGTTCCGTCCCCTCTGCTCCGCTCGAGATCGATCTGATCCAGCAGGATAATCCCGTTGTTGACCACGATCCCCAGCAGGGAGATCACCCCCAACAGGGCCATGAACCCGAAGGGGGACTGCGTGGCCAGGAGCCCGCAAGTCACGCCCACGGCCATGGGCGGCACGGTCAGTCCGATAACCAGCAGCCGCCGCACTGAGTTGAACTGCAGCATAAGCACGAGCAGCATAAGCCCCACTGCCACCGGCACGTTCCACAGGATGGCCTGATTGGCCTCGCGGCTCTCCTCGAATTCGCCCCCGTACTCCAGCCGATACCCTTCGGGCCAGCTTTCCGATTGGCGCAGGGATTCCAGTCTTGGACGAATACGGTTCTGCAGGAGCTCGATCCCGTAAAGACCCGGAGCGATGTCTGCCTTAACCGTCAGGGTGCGCACGCTGTTGCGGCGCCGGATGTTGCCCGGCTGCCACTTTATGCGCGCATCCGCCACTTGGGAAAGCGGCACCCGCTGCTCTGTTTCCGGGGAATAGACGTACACGTCCTCGATGCGGCTCAGGTGCCTGCGGGTTTCCTCCCTGGCCCGGACCACAAGGGGGATGATGTCCTCGCCTGCCCTGTATTCGCTCACCTGCAGCCCGGAGTACTGGCTCTGCAGGGACCGCGCGATGTCCTCGCTGGACAGGCCCGCCTTCTTGGCCCTGGCCTGATCCACCTCGAGCACCATCTTTTTGCTCCACTCCCCCCAGTCGTCCCAGACCGTGGTCACCCCTTCGGTGGCGGAAACGCGGCTCACCACCTCGTCGCGCAGGCTGTAGAGAGTGGGGATCTCGGGCCCTCTGATACGGATCTGGATGGGCGCCCCCACCGGAGGGCCGCGCTCCAGACGCCGTACCGAGGCCCGCGCGTCCGGGAAGTTGGCGGCAATCTCCTCCTCGATGCGTTCCTTCAGGGGCAGCAGATCCTCCACCTCTTTGCACCTGACCACCAGCATGGCGTAGTTGGGGCTGTCCTGCTTGATCTTCAGGGGCAGGTACCATCTGGGCCCGCCGTACCCGACAAAGGACACCGTGGACTCCGCCCGCGGGGACTGCCGTATGAGCCGGGTGAGCTCCTTCGTCCGCTTCTCGGTGACCTCGATATCCGTGCCATAGGGCTGCCAAAACTCCACGGTCAGGACCGCCCGCTCATTCGGGGGAAAGAACACTTGGGGCACGTATTGAAATCCCCACACTGCCGCGGCAACTAGAGCCAAGGCGGCAAGGCAGACCGACAGGCGGTGTCTCAGGCAGAACCGAAGCACCCGGCGGTAGCCGCGATAGAAGAAGTTGTCCCTGTCCTGGCCCGAGCGGCGTTGCGGGGGATGCTGCCAGGAGGCGCTGAGCAGGGGAACAAAGGTCAGGGACAGGACCCAGGACCAGAGCAGGGTCAAAGTCACCACCAGGAACAGGGAGCTGGTGTATTCCCCGGTCTGGGTCTGGGCCAAAGGGATGGGCAGAAAGACGAATATGGTGGTCAAAGAGGCGATGAGAAGGGGCAGCCAGAGACGGCGGGCGGAGGCGGCCGCCGCTTCGCTCCTGTTTTCTCCCCCCGAGATGCGGACCTGGATGTCCTCGCTGACCACGACCCCGTTGTCCACGAGGATGCCCAGGGAGATGATCAGGGCGGCGATGGACACGATCTGCAGCTTGATCCCCAACAGGGGCATGAGGGAGAAGCAGCCCAGCATGGCCATGGGCACCAGAAGACCGGCGATCAAGCCGGTCCGCAGCCCGATGAAGAGGAGCATCACCACAACCACGAAGGCGAAGGCCTCCAGGAGGTTCAGGCTGAAGTCCCGGATGGAGCTCTTGACGTATTCCGGCTGGTCCAGGAGCTTGTGCAGGGACATGCCCGCAGGGAGGTCGTCCCGGACGGACTGCAGCCAGCTGTCCACCCTGGCGCCCACATCCACGATGTTCTCCTCCCGGCTCAGGCTCACCGCCAGGGCTATGCCGCTTCGGCCGTTCTCGGCAAAGAGCCTGGCTGGCGGATCCCGGTATCCCCGCCGCACGTCGGCGATGTCTTCCACCTCGATCACGCCTTCGTCCCCGGGTAGACGGATGCTTGTGGTCCGGATATGCTCCAGGCTGGCGAACTCGCCGCTGGTGTCCAGGGTAACCCGCTCCGGGCCGTGGCGGACCGTGCCGCTGGGCTGGACCGCGTTCTGCGCGCGAATGACCTCCAGCAGGCGCTGCGGACTGATCCGCAGCTCCGCCAGGCGTTGCCTGGAAAACTCCACGAAGATCCGCTCCTCGCGGTCCCCGTGCAGCTCCACCTGGGCCACTCCGGAAATCTCCAGCAACCTGTCCTTGAGAACCTCGGCCCGGTCCTTCAGGTCGGCGTGGCTGGAGCGCTTCCCTGTCAGCCCCAGAACGATGCCGTAGACCCGGCCGAACTCGTCGTCCACCCTGGGACGCGCTGCGGCATCCGGCAGCTCGGGGCGAACATCGTCCACCTTGTCCCGCAGGTCCTGCCAGATGGGCTGCATGTTCCTGTACTTGTCCTGGATCTGCACGTGGATCACGGACACACTCGCCCTGGACTGGGACTCGAGGAACTCGATCTCGGGCATCTCCCGGATATTGTCCTCAAGCTCGTCCGTGACCAGCTTCTCCACGTCCTGCGGCGAGGCGCCGGGGAATCGGGTGACCACCACGGCGTTGCGGAAGGTGAAGTTGGGGTCCTCAAGGCGGGGAAGGGTGAAATAGTTCCAGATCCCGAACCCGATGATGAGCAGAATCAGGAACCAGGCCACCCTGTTGGAGCGAATACTGGCTGTGGCGGGATTCATGGGGTATGATCCGGTGCTGCTTGCGCGCGGTTCACAGCAAGGTGTCGGATTCTTTTACAGATCCATGTCCTGTATCCGTCATCCGATATCTGACCTTTTTTGTAGGAAAATATTTTTTAACTTGCTGATTTGTTGTGCAATTGCCGCGAGGCGATGGCGG
>CAYNCR010000270.1:305-3975 GCA_964395575.1 uncultured Desulfohalobiaceae bacterium | reverse complement strand
CAGGGCGTGGCCGTGGGCGGGATGATGAACACGGTGGTGGCCGCGCTGGGCGATCTCTACAGCGGCGCGGAGCGCAACCGGGTCATGGGCTACCGGGTCACCGCCCAGTCCCTGACCAATGCGGTCATTCCCTTTGGTGCCGGTGTTCTTGCCACCTTAGCCTGGTTCATCCCCTTCTTCCTCCACGCCCTGGCCCTCCCCGCGGGGCTGTTGGCCGCCTGCAAGCTGCGGGAGACCACGCTGCCCGAAAGGCAGCCCGGGTACATGCGGAGGAGCCTGGCAGCTGTGGCCCGCCCCAGGGCCCTGTGGCTCTTCTTCTGCAACTTCATGGGCTTTCTGCTCCTCTACTGCATCGTGGTCTACATGCCCATCCACGTGGTCCGGCAATTCTCCCTGACCACGGGCCACGCGGGCCTGGCCATGTCCGTGGCCGGGGGAACGGTGGCCTTAACCGCCTCCCAGGCCGGCAGGCTGCGAAGGGCGCTTCCGGAGGAGGCCATTGTCTTCGCCGGACTGGCGGGATGCGCTCTCGCCCTGTTCCTCATGGGGCTGACAGGGGGCTACGGCTCCCTGCTCCCGGTGATGCTCGTCTGGGGCCTGGGATTCGGCACGCTCCTGCCCGCCCTCAACGCGGCGGTGGCCGGGCTGGTTTCCGCGGAGCTCCGGGCCGGGTTCCTCTCCATCTTCACCCTGCTCATCTATCTGGGGCAGACGGTCTCCCCGCCCCTTTTCGCCTTGTTCGTCGGCGAGGAGGGAGTGCGCGGGGCCTTTTTCGCGGCCGGGGCGGCCGGGCTGCTGCCCCTGCTCGCCACCCTGGCCGTCCTTCTCAAGAGGTAACCCTTCACGGGGCATTTTTTCACTTGAAAACCTCCGGTTCCGGATTTTCTAACGTCCGGCACTCACTTTCCCCCGGAAAAATAGAGTACTTGGGCAAGCCTGAAGAAAGTGAGTGCCGGACGAAGAAAATCGACGGAACCTCCGCTGGGTAAGTGCAAAAATGCCCCGTGAAGGGTTACCTCAAGAGGGCCTCCGGCGGGGATTCCTCTGGCTAGAGGTAGGACCTGCCCCCCAGAAACCTAGCGCGGAAGTAGGACTTGGAGAGGCGTTCCGTGGTCACCTCGCTCCCGGGAGAAGGGGCGTGGATGAAGCGGCCGCCCCCGATGTACAGGCCCACATGGGAGGGCTCCCCGTGCCGCTTGGTGTCGAAGAAGACCAGGTCTCCCTTGCTGAGGCCGCTTCTGGAGACCCGCCTGCCGGAACGATACTGTCTGGCGGCCACTCTGGGCAGATTGAGCCCGTTGTGGCGATACACCGCCATGGTCAGGCCGCTGCAGTCGAACCCGTCCCGTTTTGATGTGCCGCCCCATTCGTAGGGGGTTCCCAGAAAGCTCTTGGCAGTGCTCACGAGCTCCCGCCGCAGGTATTGGGCCCCGCGACGGGGCATCCAGGCCGCGGAGTAGCTCTGGGGGTCGACCACGAAATAGTCCCGCAGCACGCCCCTGGAGGCGAGGCTGGCGGCGCGCTCCCTTGCGTTTTCGCGGTCCGGGAAGCTGCCGAAACGGACCTTGTAGAGCCCGTCCTCATCCCGGAAATAGTATGCGCCGAGGCCCTGGCTCTCCAGTCTGCGCATGAGCCCGGCGGCGTTGTCCGCCACGGTAAAGGCCCCGGCCTGCACGCTGTAGCCCACGAACTCCAGACGCTCGATTCCGGGTCGCGTCGGGGATGAGGGCATCCCCGGAGCGCAGGCTGCCCCCAGAAGGCAGAGGCAGGCAAGCAGGGCATAGACGGGGTATCGCCCGAGCTTTCCCGGGGTTTCCTTATGGAGTGGAATCAAGCGGGGTTTTCCCTCCTTGGGATGGTTCTGAAGAATGATAACTGCCAAGGCGCCCCGGTAAAATCCTGCTTCGCAGGGTCGGCTGCGCCGACATTTTACCGGCAGGCAAGGGCGCCAAGGGAATATCTTTTCCAGGACGGAGTGACAAAGCCTGTTGCTCTGTTGTTCAACCCGGCTCGCCAACTACGAACAGGATCAAGATGGTCTCCCGTAAGGGCGCGACCCTTCACCCACTAAGTAGGAGTTCCTGTCGCCTGAAGTGATCGACGACTTCGTATGCTTGTTGGCAATTGCACTAATAGTTGCCTGGAGTGGGTGAAGGGCCGTGGCGCGCAAAAAGTGTCTGCCTCAGAAGCTATTCCAGGTCGAAGCGGCGCAAAACTTCCCGGCATTGGCTCCCTGGGTCCGCGGTGTGCAGGAGGCACGCCCGTTTCAGATTGTAATCCTCGATGACTCCGGGGTCCAGAGTGAGCAGGACCAAGCCCTCCTCGCGGCTTTGCCGGGCCAGCTCGGATCGGTCCAGGCCGGTCCCTTCGCGGGCGTCCAGGCCGGCTTCCCGGAGAAGGGCTGCGAGCCGTTCCAGGCCGTTGTCCGCGAGGAAGCGGAGGCGCCGCAGGGGAACGGATCGCAGCCCGGTCACCGAGGTGATGTCCAGTGACTCAAATACAGGATAGAGGCTTACCCGATCCCCGGGGCGCACGAGCTCGGAGAAACCCGCGGTGCTCCCGTTGATTAGGGCCAGGTCCACCTCCTCCCGGGGCAGCTTGAGCAGGTTGAGGAGTGCGGCGAGCGTTTGATCCGACGGGATCCACACGGAAAAGCATCTGCCCCGGCAGGACGGAGGCAGCCGATCGCCCAGCTCCTGATAGCAGCGGACCCAAACAAGAGAAGTGCTATTGGCACAGTCTTGGGGAAAGATCAGTGTCTTGGACTGCATGCGTTTCCGTGCATTTTGCCTGGAAATTGTGTTCCGCCGACGTCCTGAAAATCGGAGACCGGCTTTTGTGATCCCGCTCTTTCCTTTATAGTGGATGGGAAACCACGGTGTCAAAACCGCAATTGCGGGGGAGGGAGCGTATGACGCACGGAGTGGAAACAGCCCTGGTTACCGGTGCGGGAAGGGGACTGGGCCGCAGAGCGGCGGTCGAGCTCGCCCGTTCCGGATGGAAGGTGGCCCTCAACGGCCGGTCCCATTCCCCGCTGGAGGAGACCGCCGGGGAGATCGAGGCCCTGGGAGGAGAGTGCCTGGTTGCGGAAGGCGACGTCTCGGACCCGCAACAGGTGGCCGCAGTGGTGGAACGGACCGCGGAGTCCCTGTCCCCGGTGGCGGTCCTGGTGAACAACGCCGCAAGGATCGGCCCGGCCCGGTTCCTGGAGGACGCCGATCCCGCCTCCTGGAGCGAAACCCTGGCGGTGAACCTGCACGGGCCGCAGGCGCTGTGCCGTGAGGTGCTACCCCTGATGCGGCAGCAGGGCCGTGGCCGCATCGTGAATGTGGTCTCCGGGCTGGCCTGGATGGCCTTTCCCCGCTTCAACGCCTACTGCACCAGCAAGGCGGCCCTGCTGCAGATGACCCAATGCCTGGCGGAGGAGCTGAAGCAGGATCCGGTCCAGATCATGGCCCTGGACCCCGGGGTCATGGACACGGGGATGCAGGCGGACATCCGGAGCCTGGATCCGGAACAGCTCGGGTCGGTGCGGGAGCAGTTCTTGGAGATGCACAACAAGGGAATGCTCCGCGATCCCGGTGACGTGGCGGAGCTGGTCGTGGCGCTCGCCGGACGCGATGCGGAGAAGGACAGCGGGGAGACCTTTGCTTTGCGCGACCTGGAAAAG
>CAYNCR010000270.1:0-248 GCA_964395575.1 uncultured Desulfohalobiaceae bacterium | reverse complement strand
TCAAACTCTCACGTAGGCTTACTACGCTGCGAGTTTGAGCTTTTTTCGCGCCTTGCACTTGAAATTTTTCAACGGCCTGCCTGACAGGGATTATCCAACAGAGTGGTTGGTGTTCAGGGGGTTCTTTCAGCGCTCCTATTCAAGGAAAATGAATCGCCCGTTTGCACGCGCTCACTCGACTTGGGGGACAAGTGGGACGCCTACGGCAAGCATAGCTTGCCTGCGTCTTTCCCCGCGGCAACGGTCCG
>CAYNCR010000269.1:0-3995 GCA_964395575.1 uncultured Desulfohalobiaceae bacterium | reverse complement strand
GCCACAAAGCCGAGGATGAACCATTTGCGATCCCAGAGAATGTTCCAGAGCTCGATCAGATCGATTTCGTCCTCTTCCTGATGCGGCATATACCCCTGAACAGGGACGTAGATGATCTCCTTCTCCGGTCGCTCTCCCCTCTCTTCCGGCATGATCCTCTCCTTGAGCGGGATTGTTCAGTGCGAAGCCGGCTCAGTCGCAACAGTACGCAGTTCTGGCACCTGTGCCCCTACTGCCATATGAACGGTTCTCGCCATCGATACCCGGAATCCCTGAGCCTTTTCCCCAGCTTTTCTCACCAGAATATCGCTTTGACCAGGATGTCGAAGAGTTGCATAAGGCAAAAGGTGTCGGAGAATGTGGCCTAATAAGCCTCTTTTGTAAATAGGGAGGTTTTGCACGGGAGCTCCGGCTTGACTCGGAGCTCCCTGTATGAAGGGGGCGTGGAGGCTGGCGATCTCTGCGGAGCGATCAGGTCCCGCTCTCCTCGGCCTGTACGTTGACCAGGTGGATCGGGACCGGCGAATTGGCAGCGACCTTTCTGGCCACGCTGCCCAGGTCGCTCCATTGCTCTCCGGAGCGATCATAGCTCTGGCCCCTGGTGGCCATGACGATCATGTCCGCGTCCTCCTCCCGGACCGCCTCCACGATCTTCTCTCCCGCATCCCCTCGCAGAAGCTGAATGGTCAGATAAGGGCATCCCTGGAGCTCTTCAGAACAAATCTTCTGCAATTGCTCGCGGGCCTTTTCCAGCTCCCAGTCCTGGAACTTCTCCACGAACTCGCCACTGGGATAGTTTCCGTACGCCGGAAACATGGAGCAAAGGTCCGGAGCGACATAGAGCACGACCACATTGGCTCCGTACTTTTCCGAAAGGGACATGACCTGGGGAAGGGCACGCAGCGAGCTGCGGGACAGCTCCGTGGGCCAGAGGATGGTATGGCTCATAATCGTCTCCTTTTATTGTCGATGTTCAGTGTGTATTCACAGCCCCGGAAACCTCAGAGAGATCCGATCTCTCTGGGACAAGGCATTATACGGCTCACAAATCCAGAAAGAGATTGTGCAGCTCGCCGCTCTCCGTCTCCTTAAGCTGCAGGCGCAGCTTGCCTCCGGAGGGCGCCTCTCCGGGAAAGAACAGAAAACCCCGTCCGAGGATGCCCGGCTCGATCTTCTTGTTCTCCAGGTTCTTTTCCTCGATATCCCGGGCTATTTGTCGTTCCGGCTCCTTGTTTTCGAAGGACTGGGCCCCTCCGATCACGGCACCTCCGGCTCCTCCCACGGCGGCACCCTTGCCCGCGGCCTCTCCGATATTCTCTCCGGTAAGGATGCCGATGGCGGAGCCCACAATGGCTCCCCCGATGCCGCCCAAAACGGCGCCCTTTCCGGATCCCCTGGCCACACGGGCGAACTCGTCGCTTTTCTGCAATCGTGTATAGGCCTCCTTCTTTTGGAGAAGGTTCCAGTAGTTGCCTTCCCTGTCCACGAGGAAGGTTTGGCCAGGGACCACTTGCAGGGTGTTTTGGCCGGCGTTGTTGATGACGACCTGGACCGGAAGCAGTCCTGCCTTTCGGATGTTGAAGCCGAAGGACTCCTGGGCCTTGGCTTCGTCGGCGTAGTTTTCCGCGGCAACTTCCGCCCCGGCAATGGTCTGAACATTCTCGTAGTCACTCGGCGGGCGGAAGGATACCTTCTGACTCTTGTACGGCGTACAGGAGGCCAATAGCGCTGCGGCCGCAAGCAGAACAACGGCTCGAGCGATTTTCGCAAAAGGACGTTTCATCGTCGTGACCCTCCCTGTTCATGATCCGCATTGGCGAGAATTTCCGGAGAACCAAGGAAGACGCTTGGAACGTATCCCGCGCCTGGAAACCGGCTCAGTTCTCCACACATATAAATACATTGTATCATGATTGCCAGGCACACGTCACGGCTTTTGTTCCGATGCGGAAAGAAGGAGCCCACCGCGGAGGCGCCCCGGTTCAATCCTGCTTGCCTCTGAATGGTTCCCTGAGCCCCACTCTGGGAAGGATTCTTCAACAGTTGGTTCAAGGGGCCTTTGAACAGTATGAAGCATATCTTGTTCAAATAAGGGTATATTTATCGCATGTTTTATCTATTCACTGTGTAAAAAGAGAGAGATGCTCTTATTTAAGAAAATAGTTTTGATATATTTTGGAAAAAGGGCACGTTAATAATAATAAAAATTATGAAAAAATGTCTATTTTAAAAAATGACAGGAATTTTTGAAAAAGATGAATTAAGCTACAAAAAATGTTGACATGTTTTTATGGTTTGATAAAACTACAATAAGACTCCATAGTTACTTATTTGAATCAATGAAGGGTCAAGTAGGTTTGAAATGTGGAGAAGAACATGAGCAAACTTGATTTCGTTCAGCGGGAACACTCTTTGTTGTTGAGTTCTATGTAATCGGCAAAATTGAAAATATGAATTTTCGTCGAGCGAGTCAGCATCCCGGGTCCTGTAAAGGAATAACCACGCACATCCCTGCCTGAATGCTTGTCTGATGGGCTCGCCGTTTTCCGCAGAGCTCTGATCGCATGCGAAGGATCTCTTCGCTCGCTTGCCCCCCTTCGATTGAACACTGAGCATCATGGTTCTGGAGGCGGCGAACCGCTCGTCGCGGCAACATGTTGACGATTGGGAGGAGTCCCTGGCTGGGTAAAGATAGGAAGGAGACCGGACTTCCGGTCAGCGGGAAGGAAAAAATCTCGGCATTCATTGAACAAGGGAGGATGCTATGTTCTTTGTGAAGGAACAGGACTTTGGACAGGATCCCATAGCTATCCGCAACTCGGACCACTACTTCCTGGAGTACGCCCAGAGCTTCGCCTCCAAGTGGGACGAGCTCATCGACTGGCGGAGACGGGCGGAGAGTGAAGGGGATTTCTTCATCAATACGCTCAAGGATCGAGGCAAGGGGAACATCCTGGATGCGGCCACAGGAACGGGATTCCACTCCGTGAGGCTCCTGAAGGCGGGATTCGATGTGGTGAGCGTGGACGGCAGCGCGGACATGCTGCTTCAGGCCTTTCAGAACGGCGGACGCCACGGTGTCGTTCTGAAAACCGTGCACGCGGACTGGCGCTATCTGACCCGGGACTTGCATGGGCAATACGACGCCGCAATCTGCCTGGGCAATTCCTTCACCCATCTCTTCCATGAAAGCGACCGCCGCAAGACCCTGGCCGAATTCTACGCCATGCTGGCCCACGACGGGGTTCTGATCCTGGATCAGCGCAACTACGACTGCATGCTGGACAAGGGATTCAAGAGCAAGCACAAGTACTACTACTGTGGCCAGAACGTGCGCGCGGAGCCGGAGTACCTGGATGAGGGGCTGGCCAGGTTCGCCTACAGCTTCTCCGACAACTCCAAGTACTATTTGAACATGTGTCCCATCCGCAAGGACTACGTGCGGGAACTCATGTATCAGGTCGGATTCCAGTCCGTGGAGACCTACGGGGATTTCCAGGAGGACTTCCAGGAGGACGATCCGGATTTCTTCATCCACGTGGCTGAGAAGGCTCCGCAATAGGGAGCTTCTCCAGCCGGGGACTCCTTCCGTTGTTTTGTTCCTCGAGGATGGAAAGGAAAAAAGTGGACACGGTCTGGATCACAACACCTTGCGTTTCCGGCGCCCGGTCCATGAAAGGGCAGAAATGGTTTATGGCATCGGTCAGCAAGTGCGTTGCTCCGCTCTGGAGAGCCGACAGGAAGATGGCTGATCCTTGAGCGGCAGGTCGAGAGGACAGCTTGTTCGGGGAAGTGAGAAAGGATTCATGCTTTTTTGGGGCGGACACGACACTGGAAAAAGATATTAAGGCGCTGCTGCTGCGTAACACGCGGCGACATATCTCACCTCATGTTAATGGCCTGATCCACCTCGGCCACGTAGCGCTCCACCTCGTCCAGTCCGGAGAGGAGGGTTTTGCAGATACGTTCTCCGTTGACGGATTCGTAGTCATGGG
>CAYNCR010000268.1:3494-4001 GCA_964395575.1 uncultured Desulfohalobiaceae bacterium | reverse complement strand
ATCCAGGGTCCTTGCCGCGGCGCTGCCCCGGGCTGAAGCGGCCCGGTGGATCCATGCCCTGCAGGAGCACGGGCTGGACCCCGCGCGGATCGACTTGAGCCCGAGCGCCCTGTACCGGCTGGGCACTTCCGCATCCAGCCGGATCGGCGCGTCCAGCTTGGCTGTGTGGCACCTGGGCCGGACCATGAGCGCGATGGTTCTCCTTCAGAACGGAGCGCTTGTGCAGGCGCGCAGCTTCCGATTGGGAACGGCGGATCTGGCCCGCACGTTTGCGGAGAGACTGGACATGGACGTGCACCAAGCCCTGCAGCGCATGGAACAGGGTGTCTTTTCCGGGCATGAATCCGCGGATTCGGCAGGGAGCGCGGGTGATTCGTCCAGTGCGGCCCAGGAGTGCGTGCTCCAGGCGCGCAGAGAGCTGATGCGATCCGTTTGGGGCCTGCAGAATGAAGTCCCGGAAGCGGTTGTCCAAGATGTTTTGCTCACCGGGGCGGGAGCCGGTTTGCA
>CAYNCR010000268.1:0-3484 GCA_964395575.1 uncultured Desulfohalobiaceae bacterium | reverse complement strand
GGGGAGGAGGACCTCCCCTTGAGCGAGGATTCGGAGATTGCCCGGGAAGAGACCCCGGAGATCGCGGTGGCGGCCAGTTTGCCAGTGGCCGAGGGGAAGGGTGGAGCCGGATGGAATTTCCGCAAGGGTGAATTCGCGTATCGCGGGAGCAACTGGAGAAGGAGCGTGGTTTCCGCGGGAGTGGGGCTGGGAATTCTGCTGCTCTGCTCCGTGGCCGCCTTCTCCTTCCATGTCTGGCTCAAGAAGCGGGAGCTGCAGGAAGTACGGACCCGGACAGAGGAAGTCTTTTATAAGACCGTGCCCGAGGCTTCGGATACCCTGCGGCCCGCGCAGTATGTGAGCGTGCTGCAGAACCGAATCATCTCCTACAGGGAGCAGACCGAGGGCTCGCAGCAAGCTGCCGCGGGGCTTTCACCCCTGGATCTCCTGCTTTTCGTCAGCAGGAGCGCGCCGGATGAGGAGGGCTTTCGCCTGAAAAGGCTCACCATGAACGGGAATGAGGCGCTTTTGGTGGGCAACGCCGGGAGCTATGACACGGTCAACAGTATCAGGGAATCCCTGCTTTCCGAAGACGGCGTCGAGGCGGTCCAGATTCAGGGAGTGACCGCGAATCAGGGCGAGGACACGGTCCGCTTTACCCTGCGCGTGGAAAGCGGCGCCTGACTCCATGGCCCAGAGTCATTCACTCGCTTCATGGGTCAGAACCGTGAATAACCAGTCACCAGTCACGAGACACCAGTTAGGATCATGAAGTTTCAACTCAGTCCACGTCACAAGCTCCTCGCAGGCATCGCTTCGGTCATTTGCCTGGCCGCGCTTCTGCAGTGGGGGATTCTGCCGCTTTCCGCCTATTACACCGGCCTGGACGAGGATATTTCCCGGAGCAGGTCGCGCCTGGAGCGTATTCTCGAGTTGAGACAGAAGTACGAGCAGGCGCAAGGCAGCTCAACAAGGGAGGAGGGGGCAGGGACGGAGACGGGGGATTTCTCCTTGTATTCCTTCCTGGACCGGCTGGCAGAGCAGCAGGACCTCAAGGGCAGCATTGTGTTCATGCGCCCGCAAACCGAGGAGCTCTCCGGAGGGCTGACGCGGGAGATCGTGCGCTTGCGCCTGAGCAATCTGGAAATAGGCGAGCTGATCCCCTACCTCCATCACCTGGAGCAGGCCGATTCACCGGTTCGTGTGGAGGATATGACCATCCGTTCCAGGCGCGAGGCTGGACAGGGCCTGCAGGTGGATTTGCGCGTCTCCGTGCTGAAGGGATAAGGCGAGATGAGCGTGCGAGGGAGACGATTCACACTCGGAGCGGCTTATGCCGCAACTGCGCTGATCCTGGCCTTTTTGACCGCTATCGCCTTTTTTCCCTACAAGGCCCTGGAAAAGCGCATGGAAAGGGCTTTCCGGGAGCGGACCGGAGCCAGTCTCCGGCTGATGGAGACAGGATACAGCCCGCCTTTCGGACTGGGCGCGGACAGGGCGGTTGTGAGCCGGAACGGGGCCGGGGAGCTCGCTGTGGAGCTTGCCGGAATCGATGTGCAGTGGCGGCCCTGGGCCCTCTTCTGGGGAGAACAGCGATTCGTGGGGGAGGCGAGGGCCTGCGGCGGTCGTCTCAAAACAGTCCTTCGCTTCGACTCCTTCCTTTTTGGGGACAGCGGTGCGGGCTCTCTGGAGCTGAAGAATATCTCCCTGAAGGAGTGCGCCGGCATCCTGCAGTCCGGCCGTCTTCCCAACCTCTCCGGCAAGCTTGAAGGCAAGGCCAGTGTGCGGAATCTGTTGCATGGCCTCAGAGGGATGAGCGGCAACGCCTCCTTGAGCGTCGAGGATGCGCGGGCCGGTTTCGAGGAAGGGATCCTCAAGGGGCTGGCAATCCAGGACGCCGGTTTTCGCGGCAGTTTGCGAAAAAAGGGCGACAATCTGCAGGTGAGCGAGACACAGCTGCGGTCGCCTGGAATCGAGGTGAGCCTGAGCGGTGAAATCCGTTTGAAGGAGAAGCTGGAGCAGAGCGCGCTGGATCTGCGGACTGAGCTCGAGTTCCATCCGGGCAGGCTGGCGGGCCAACCCGAGAACCCGCTGGTTGGTGAGGCCATGGCCAGAAAGAGGCTTGAGCTGGCTCTGGGCGGCACCTTGGCTGGCCCGAGGGTTCGCAGGAAGTAGCTTCAAGGTGGCCTCCAAGCGGCCCAAAGCGGAAGGAAGGCCGGCATTGGCGAACACATCGTGGCTGACAGCCGTGTCCGGAGCTCTCCGAGCCCAGATCGTGTCCGGCACGCGGGCTTTGGCAGCCCCGAGTTTCTCCATCCTCCTTCTCCTCGGGTTCGGGGCCTGGGTGCTCCCTGAGCCGGACCTGGCACCCTCGGTTTCGTTCCTTGCTCTGTCCGGTCTCGTCGAGGAGGTGATCTTTCGGCTCCTGGTGCAGGGCGAGCTCCATCGCCTCATGCGCGGCGTCTATGCCCTCTTCGGGATCAGCCGGGCCAACATCGCCACATCCGTTCTCTTCGCGGCGCTGCATCTCGTTCACCATACCCCGCTGTGGGCTCTGTCCGTGTTCATTCCTTCCCTGGTCTTCGGCTGGGCCATGGATCGATACAAGAGCGTTCTCCCGCCGGCTCTCCTGCACATCTGCTACAACCTCCTGTATTTCTACCGTCCCTGAGCCGTACAACCCTCATTCCCGGACCAACCCGGACCCAACCAAGCATGAAAATGGTGTGCGGGGAGTCGGGGATTGCGTTTGAGATTGATGTCGGCGCAGCCGACCCTGCAAAGCAGGATTTTACCGGGGCGTCCTGGGGTTTATTTTCAGGAGAATAGATTCAACCTTGCTGAAATCGTAGACAGGTATACAGCCTTCCGGAAATGTTTTATGATTTTCCGGTATACTCCTCAAAGAAACCGTGCAGTGTGAGGTGAGGAATCGACAAAAGCTCCGACATTTTCCGGTTTGGGATGTCCCGGGAACCCTTTGGGATAGGGGTTCCATGCAGGGAAGAGTGCGAAACAGGGAATCCAAGGAAGGGGATTATGAGCGAAAGGGCCTGGAACTATTATCGAACGCTTTACGAAGTGGTGAAGGCGGTCAACTCCAGCCTGGACCCGGAAACGGTGCTCAAGAAGGTTGCGGAGCGGATCAGCTGGGCCCTGGATGCCAAGGCCTGCTCCATCCGGCTTTTGAGCCCGAACGGGAAATACCTCGCCGCAAGCGCGTCCCATGGGCTGAGCACGGATTATCTGCGCAAGGGACGCATCGAGGTGGAAAAGAGCGGCATCGATCAGGAGGCTCTTCAGGGGGAGGCCGTGCAGATCGGGGACGCCGGCTCGGATCCGCGCTTCCAGTATCCGGATGCCGCCCGCAGGGAGGGCATCGCCTCTGTGGCCGCGGTTCCTCTCCGTGTCGAGGACGGCAACGCCCTGGGAGTGCTCCGGGTCTATTCCGGTCAGCCTCGAGAATTTTCCGGAGAGGAGGTCGAGTTCCTCGAGGGCATGGCCG
>CAYNCR010000267.1:0-4024 GCA_964395575.1 uncultured Desulfohalobiaceae bacterium | reverse complement strand
GTCATCAACGGAATGGTGCCGAAATAGATGTCCTGTTCCTTGATGTCGCGAATGGAGCGGTTTTCGGTCTCAGTATCGAGATCGTACACGATAAGGCGTACCTTGAGCCGCAGAGGGGCTTCGTAGGTCAGCCCCTTGGTGATGCACTCGTCGACGTCGTATTTGGGCTCCCCGATTTCGTAGCTTACATATTCCAGGGTGGCAGAGTGGTAAAAGTCCTCTATGGGAAATACAGACCGAAAGGCGGCTTCAAGACCTTTTTCTTCCCGACTCGTAGGTGGAATATCGAGTTGGAGAAATTCTCTGTAGGATTTACGTTGCAAATCGAGGAGATGAGGCTTTTTAAGTACTTCCTTGATCTTCCCGAATTTTTTAACTAATTGAGTCATTCTCATCACCCTTGCAATCTGATAATTGAAAATGTAAGTTTAATAAAAGAAGTGCGACAAGTAAGGATTTTCAAGCAATTTTGCGGCGTCAAACGAACCTCTTTTCAGAGGATGCACTCGAAAAAAAAATATATGGTTACAACGGGGGAGTATATGCTACGAGGTGGGATGTGCTAAGTACATACATGAAATGCGGATTGCGAATCAGAAAGTAAATTTGACACGCGTCATTATGAGGAGGTAAGGAATCCTGGCGGCACCAGCCTGAGATTGGTGCCGCCAGAAGAAAACGATTTATTTGACTTCCACAGTGGCGCCGGCCTCTTCGAGCTGCTTCTTCGCATCCTCGGCATCTTCTTTGGTAATGCCTTCCTTGAGCGTGGCGGGCAGCTCATCAACAGTCGACTTGGCTTCCTTAAGCCCGAGGCCGGTAATAGCGCGCAGGGACTTGATGACCGCGATCTTGTTTTCGCCAACATCCTTGAGAACGACATCGAACTCGGTCTGTTCCTCTTCTTCGGCGGCGGCTTCCTCACCACCTCCGGCCGCTGCGACGGCTGCCGCGGGTGCGGCGGGAGCTGCGCTCACTCCGAACTTCTCCTCCATCTCCTTGATGAACTCGGAGAGCTCAAGGACGGTCATATTGGAGATGAACTCGATAACTTGCTCTTTTGTAATCTCGGACATGCATTCCTCCTTCATTCAATGGCTTTGGCTTAGGCTTCTTTTTGATCTTTGATGCCGTTCAGGGCATTGAGGAAATACCTCAATACATTGGCGAACACGCTGACACAGTTGGTGGGTACGGCGTTCATGGTACAGAGCACTTGCGACAGGAGCTGTTCCCTGCCCGGAAGCTTGGCGAGCTCCCTGATCTGCTCGTCGTCCAGAATCTTGCCGTTGTAGCTGCCGTACTTGACTCCGAACTGCTTGAAATCCTTCTCGTGCTTGACAAGCACCTTGGCCGCGGTCACTGGATCGTCGTATCCGAAGGCCACTGCACAGCACTCGGAAAGCTGATCATTGAGGACCTCATGGGCTGTCCCCTCGAAAGCGATCCGGGCAAGGGTGTTCTTCACAACCTGATAATGGATGTGATTCGCCTTCAGCTCTTGACGGATCTTTTCCAGCTGCTCCACTTTCAGGCCGCGAAAGTCACTCACGAGAGCGATGTTCGCCTCTTGAGCCGCGTTCTGCAGACTTGCAATGGATTCGGCTTTTTCCTCTCTTGACTTGCTCACGTGCCAAACCTCCCTGATTCTGAGCCAAAGCCCGTCTCGGCAGGACATTAAGGCCCTGGGGCCACCTGCTGTCTTTGACTCTTTTTCAGAAGCTATGCTTCAATGAATGTGCTCGCGTTCTTGATGTCGATCTTGACACCGGGGCCCATGGTTGTGGATACGCTTACGGAGCGGAAATAGGCACCCTTGGCACCGCTGGGCTTCGCCTTGTACAGGCTGTCCAAAAGCATCTTGGAATTGTCCAGAAGCATGGATGTGCCGAAGGAAACCTTTCCGATAGGTGCGTGAACAACACCGCCCTTATCCACCTTGTACTCAACTTTGCCCGCCTTGAGCTCTTCAATGGTCTTGCCCAGCTCGAAGGTTACAGTGCCGGTCTTGGCATTGGGCATCAAGCCACGAGGACCAAGGATTTTGCCGATCTTTCCCACCTGGGCCATCATGTCCGGGGTGGCTACTGCTTTGTCGAATTCCAGCCAGCCCTGCTGAACACTTTGAATCAGGTCATCGGCACCAACGACATCCGCTCCCGCATTGCGGGCTTCCTCTTCCTTTTCACCCTTGCAGAAGGCTGCGACGCGGACCTCCTTGCCCAAGCCGAAGGGGAGGGTCACGGAGCCACGCACCATCTGATCGGGATACTTCGGATTCACGCCAAGCCGAACGGCGACGTCGACGGTTTCATCAAAGGAGGCATAAGCGGTGTCCAGAGCGATGGCTATTGCGTCCTCCAAAGAGTATCGCTTGGTTTTATCGAATTTCTGCTGAGCGTCAACAAGATTTTTACTGATCTTTGCCATCGTGAATACTCCGGGGTCTTTACGACTCGACTTCTAGGCCCATGCTATGAGCTGTTCCGAGCACGGTTCGGACGGCGGCTTCCATGTCGTTGGTATTGAAGTCGGGGAGCTTTGTTTGAGCGATCTCACGAACCTGCTCCATGGTCACCTTTCCGATCTTGTCCTGCTTGCAGTCCCCGGACCCTCGTTCAATATTGGCCGACTTTTTGAGAAGAATGGAAGCCGGAGGCGTCTTGGTAATGAATGTAAAGGAGCGATCCTGGTATACCGTAATCTCCACGGGAATGATCGTTCCCTTTTGCTCGCTGGTGTAGGCATTGAAAGACTTGCAGAACTCCATGATATTGACGCCGTGCTGTCCGAGAGCCGGACCAACTGGAGGCGACGGATTCGCCGAGCCGGCGGGTATCTGCAGCTTAATCTTTGCCAGAACCTTTTTGGCCATAACTCGTTCCTCTTGGGATTTACTGAGACTTGCTCACTTGCACAAAATCGAGCTCAACAGGTGTGTTTCGACCGAAAATGGAAACGGATACTTTCAAGGTACCCTTGTCGTGATTGACTTCCTCGACGTATCCGTCAAAGTTGGAGAAAGGACCGTCGATTACCTGAACCTTGTCGCCTTCGTGAAAATCGTATTTGGGACGGGGTTGTTCCTTCCGGTCCTCGATTGTCTGCAATAGTTGTTCGGCCTCTGAATCCTTAAGGGGAATGGGCCGATCGGTATGACCTATAAATCCTGTCACTTTAGGAATGTTTTGAACCATGTGCCAGGATTTTTCATTCAAGATCATCTTAATGAGAACATATCCAGGATAAAATTTGCGAGTGGTCGTTTTCTTCTGGCCCTTCACCATCTCCACAACTTTTTCCGTAGGCACGAGCACATCCTGGATAAGTCCTTCAGCCTTGCCTTTGCTGATCATTTCATTGATCATCTTCTCCACACGCTGCTCATACCCTGAGAGTGTGTGGATGATGTACCACCGGCTTTGTTCCGATTGCATTATAGGACCTTAAGGCAGGAGGATTTCCAGAATCTGAGCGAAAGCCACGTCGACGATGCCAAGAAAGAGGGCGATCACAGTGACGATGAAGAGAACCGAGCCGCATGTGGTCAGAGTTTGCTTTTGGCTCGGGTAGGACACTTTCTTCATCTCAAATTTGGACTCATCCAAAAACGATCTGAATTCGTTGATCTTGTCACGCAAACTAAAGGAGGGAGCCTGCTTAGCTTGGCTCCCACCTTGTTTCTTGGCTTGCTTGGCGTTCTTTCTCTTATTCATAATATCTTATGGCAGGCCAGGAGGGACTCGAACCCCCAGCCCTCGGATTTGGAGTCCGATGCTCTGCCAATTCGAGCTACTGGCCTGCAAATCTTATTTCGTTTCTTTGTGCAGAGTGTGTTTACCGCAACGTGAACAGTATTTGTTCAGCTCCAGCTTACTAGGGGTATTACGTCTGTTTTTGGCGGTTGCGTAATTCTTTTCCTTACACTCTTCACAGCGAAGTTGCATTTTCACGCGCATATTCGTCTACTCCACGATTTCGGAGACGACACCGGCTCCAACAGTACGCCCACCCTCACGGATGG
>CAYNCR010000266.1:0-4043 GCA_964395575.1 uncultured Desulfohalobiaceae bacterium | reverse complement strand
CAAAAAGGCCCCGCGAACATTTACGCTGAATCCAGGGAGGTGCTGAATAGTTACCTCACGGAAAAATGCGTATGACGTGTCAGGCTGTTTGTCCCGAGCTTGTTCAACTCAAATAGGCGATTTAAGCTGATGGGTTTTCGGGGAATAGCCCTGGCATAAGACGAGGCGCGAGACGCGCCGGCAGGGTGAGCCGCAGCGGCGCACGTGTGCTTGCCGAGGTTACGATCTCGCCCTCCATGAGCGCTGAAGTGACTCGTCGCGCCTGACGGGCGCTGACTCCGAGCAATCCGGCAATCTCCCCCCTGGGCAGCTCGCCGCGATAGAGCAGCACTTCCAGCACCCGTTCGGATTTGGGAGGAAGATTCCCGGCCCGGATTTCCTCCTCGCTCCACATCAAAAGCCGCTGCCTCAGACGCTCCGGCTGCATCAACGACTCCATGAAATCGATCTGATCGAGGCACACCCTGAGGAAAAAGTCCGCGAATTCGGCCAGCGCCTCCTCGCTCAAATGCCCCCGTCCGTCGAGATCATTGCGGCGTTGCCGATCACATTCCATGAGCCTTTGCTTGTATTCACTCTCATGGCGTGCCAGACCGCGGGCCACGGACCAGATGCCGCCGGTATCCAGGGACTCAAGAAGCATGGCATAGGACATCATGCGGGCGACGCGGCCGTTGCCGTCGAGAAAAGGATGCAACCACAACAGTCTATGGTGCCCGCATGCAGCCGCGAGGATCCTGTCAGTCCGACCAACTTGGGTGTACCTCTCCTCGAATCTTTTCAGAAAACGCGGCAAAGCTCCCGGACTTATCGGCACGTGGCGGCCGATCCGCACATCGTGTTTTCGCAGCCCGCCCGGAATAACTGGTAGCTGTGTCCCAGTTTGCGGATGTTCGATCAATAGCATCTCTTCAGGCAAGAGCTCGCAGAAACGGCGGTGCACCTCGCACAGTCCATCAACCGTGGTAGCTCGACCGAGCAGCCCCCCTTCATCGATCCATTTCTGAACTTCTATATGCGCCTTGGCCTCAAGCTGAAGAGCTCGCTGTCGGGAGTCCGTGCTGTAATCGCCCTTGAGAGCGCGCTCGATGTCCACTGGATGCGTGTCATGACCCTCGATAAGATTGCTGTAATAGCAATTCATGGCCCGCACGAGATCGGCGAGAGCCCTTATAAGGCCTTGGGGAAGACTCCGTCGGAATCCGGCGGAACGCCCGGAAAGATCAACCGCAAGATCGTTGAGACGCCGGCGATGGGGCGATCCATCGCTGACGAGCAAGGGCTCCATCAACGCCACATTCTCGCCCCAATCTCCGGTTTCTTCTGCCGCTCTGTTGTCCGCTTTTGTATCAGACATATCTGTCATGCTATCAGTGGGTTAAAATCAAGTCCAACAATATCATGGCCGGTTTAATGGCCGTTTGTCTCAAATGTTCCGCAATCATGGTGGCAGGCGCATCGAGAAGGGGGCGCGCCCCGGAAAGATGGAGGGCTTGGCGAGGGTGGTCAATTTTCGGTGATCACTGTCTGGGTTCTCTGGGCATTTCTCGAATATCATGATCAGGAGCCCGATGATCCGGGACTGGAAATTCGCGATGGGCTGCAAAGAACACTGGCCCGTCTTAGGTACATCTCGTTTTCGACGTTAAGCGATGCGTCCCAAACGGGAGGACTCTTGCTGATTAAAGGTGGAACTTTCAATCAGCAAGGTCAGCAAAAATCTTTTCCGAGAGCCCGCCCAGGTCTCTTATCGGCCACACCTCCCAGTCGGAGCGTGGCTGTCCCTCGCGCCCCCCGTACACGACAGCACCGCTCTTGATCCTGTCCCCACAGATTCCGGCAAAGCGGTTCAGGCCACGGAAGTAATCCCTGGTCACGGTTTGGCCGGACTTTATTTCGATCGCCGCAAGCTCGCGCCCGCGTTCCACGATAAGGTCCACCTCGTTGCCCGACCTGTCGCGATAAAAGGATAATCTGGGGCGCCGGCCGTGGTGGTAGAACTGCTTGAACATCTCCGAGACGACCATGTTCTCGAAAAGGCTTCCGCGGAGGGGATCCCGGCTCACCTGCCGTTCATCCTCCAAACCCAGAAGGTAGGACGCCAACCCCACATCCCAGAAGTAGATCTTCGGCGTCTTGATCAGGCGCTTGGAGATGTTCGCGTGCCAGGGCGGCAATTGAAAAATGACGTAGCTGGCCTCGAGAATGGAGAGCCATTCCTTGGCCGTGGTATGGGAAACACCGGCCTCGTTGCCGAGGCTTTGCAGGTTGAGGAGCTGGCCGACTCGTCCGGCGCAGAGTCGCACGAACCTCTCGAACAGCTCGGCATGGCGTATTTGAACGAGCTGTCGCACGTCGCGCTGGACATAGGTTTCGAAGTAGTCCGCCATCGCCTGGCTGGGATGAATGCCCATATGATGCAAACGCGGATAAAATCCGTGCAGGAGAAGGCTGTCGACATTTCCAAGGTCCACATAAGGCCGGATCTCGTGCCAATCGAAGGGAAGGAGCGTGATGAGCCCCGTCCTTCCGGCCAGGGACTGGCTCAGGGTTTCCTTGACGTTGAGCTGCTGGCTGCCGGTCAGGACAAATCGGCCAGGCCTGGAATCCGCATCGATCATGGGCTGTATGTAGGAAAGCAGATCCGGAGTGCGCTGGATCTCGTCCAGTATGGCGCCCTTCTTGTGCGCCTCAAGAAATCCTCGCGGATCGTCGAGGGCGAATTGCCGCTCATCAGGGGCCTCAAGATTCACATAGGCCTTATCCGGAAACACCTTGCGACACAACGTTGTCTTGCCGCTTTGTCGCGGACCTGTAACAGTCACCACCGGATACTTGGCCATCAACTTCTTGAAAGCCGGCTCAATCGTTCTATCCTGCATGGGCGAGAGAATAGCGAATTTCTATGCTGATTGCAAGTGCTGCTTGCAATCAGCATAGAAATTCTCCGGCGCGCGGGCTCGGCCTGCGAGGCCGACTTCGCCCTGGTGGATGTGGGTCCGAATCTGGGGGCAATTAACAGGGCGGCGCTCATTGCCGCCGACTATGTCGTGGTTCCCCTTGGTCCGGACCTGTTCTCGCTCAAGGGGTTGCAGAACCTGGGGCCCACTCTGCGCAAGTGGCGTAAGGAGTGGCAAGAGAGACTGCAGAAGAGGCCGCAGGATGTACAAGCTCCGGAAGGTCGCATGACACCAATCGGCTATGTGGTCATGCAGCACTCCGCCAGACTGGACCGTCCTGTTAAAGCCTATGCCAAATGGATGGATCGCATCCCCTACACCTATCATCAATACGTTTTGGGGGAAGAGGGAGGCTCCGGCTTGAGCGTACAGGAGGACAGCCACTGTCTGGCCACACTCAAGGACTACCGCAGTCTCATGCCCATGGCCCAGGAAGCGCGCAAGCCCATGTTCCATCTCAAGCCTGCGGATGGAGCCATCGGCTCCCATGTGGGTGCGGTACAGAACTGCTATCGGGATTTTCGGGTCCTTGCGGAAACCATAAATTCGCGGACAGAAGAGGAAGATAAGTGAGTTTCAGGAGACAGTTTCCTTGTCCTGGGCCGCAGTCCGAGGCTGAGCCCTCTGGTGCGGAGGGCCAGCATTCGAATAGCCCGCCGGCCTCTCCCAAGTGTTCCTTGATCATAGCGCGCAAGCGCATCAGGTAGTGCACACTTGCCTGTGAACAGGCGCCGAATTCACATTGTGCGTAAATTGTCTGGCTCTTTGTCCCGGTTCCATATCCTGGTATTCACTTTCCGCGAAATAGAGCGGCAATCGGAACAAGAGAAACATTGTCCCGTTCCGAATACTCTTCCCCTGGATAGAACAGAACGCGCTGTACACGCATATCCTTTTGCGTATCGAAATGCTTGAGATTTCTTATGTCCTTACTTACGGGATTTGAAGTCGATTTTACCTCAATTGCGTAAAGAGTATCCTTGGTTTCAAATAGCAAATCGATCTCTTGCCCAGAGGAGCTTTTGTAATAGTACATCCTTTCCGCTGGTATGTATCCAAGTTTCCTCCTTTTTTCCATCTCGG
>CAYNCR010000265.1:0-4045 GCA_964395575.1 uncultured Desulfohalobiaceae bacterium | reverse complement strand
CCGTGCGGGTGGAGTTCTTCGGCGACGAGGTGGAATCCGTCCAGGAGATCAATCCTTTAACCGGAGAGATCCTTTCCGACCTGAACCGGACGGTGATCTATCCGGCGAGCCACTACGTCTCGGACAAGGAGAATCTGAAGCGGGCCATGGACGACATCCGCGAGGAGCTTCAGCATCGCCTGGCCTGGTTCCGGGACAACAACATGCTGTTAGAGGCCCAGCGCCTGGAGCAGCGGACCATGCTGGACCTGGAGATGATCGAGGAGCTGGGATACTGCAACGGGATCGAGAACTATTCCCGGCACCTGGACGGCAGACCCCCCGGAACGCCGCCTTCCTGTCTTCTGGACTATTTCCCGGACGATTTTCTCCTGTTCCTGGACGAGTCCCATGTGTCCGTCTCCCAGATCGCGGGCATGTACAACGGGGACCAGTCCCGAAAGCGGACCCTGGTGGACTACGGCTTCCGGCTGCCCTCGGCCCTGGACAACCGGCCTCTAGGCTTCAACGAGTTCCTGGAGCGGATTAACCAGACCGTGTACGTCTCGGCCACTCCCGCGGAGTGGGAAAAGGAGCGCTCCAAGGGGCTGGTGGTGGAACAGATCATCCGGCCCACAGGGCTCGTGGACCCGGAGATCATCATCCGGGCCACATCGGGGCAAATGGACGACCTCATCGGCGAATGCCGCAAGCTGCAGGAGCGCGGGGAACGGGTGCTGGTCACCACCCTGACCAAGCGCATGGCCGAGGACCTCACCGAGTATCTGCAGAACCGGGGAGTGCCCACCAAGTACATGCACTCGGACATCGACACCCTGGAGCGCGTCTCCATCGTCCAGTCCCTGCGCCAGGGCGAGTTCAGCGTTCTGGTGGGGATCAACCTTCTCCGGGAGGGATTGGACATTCCGGAGGTGGCCCTGGTAGCCATCCTGGATGCGGACAAGGAGGGATTCCTGCGCTCCACGCGCTCCCTGATCCAGACCTTTGGGCGCGCCTCGCGGAACGAGAACGGCCGGATCATCATGTACGCGGACCGAATCACCGGCTCCATGAAGCAGGCCAGGGACGAGACGGAACGCAGGCGTACCATCCAGCAAGAGCACAACCGCACACACAACATCCAGCCCCAAACCATTCAGAAATCCTGGCACAACCCCCTGTATCAGGTCGGGGAGGAAACCGAGGCCAAGAGCGCTTTGGAGGTCGCGGAGGAGGAAGAGGTCTATTCCACGGATCCCAAGGAGCTGGCCAAACGGATCAAGCGGCTGGAAAAGGAGATGCGCCAGGCCGCTCAGGATCTGGAGTTCGAGAAGGCCGCGCAGCTGCGGGACAAGATTGCGGATATGCGGGAGGTCCTGGTCAAGCTTTCCTGAGGCAAGAGTTTTGCCCACGAAACACACGAAAATCGGCCCGCGAATGACGGGAACTTCGCGAATAAGAGGGGAATCACTATGAACCGGGAGGACATCGCGAGCAGGGCCCAGCAGCTCAGACGACTCCTGGAGTACCACAATTACCGCTATTACGTGCTGGACCATCCGGAGATCTCGGACGCGGAATACGACGCCCTGTTCCGGGAGCTGCAGGATCTGGAGCAGCGCCATCCCGAGCTGAGGGTCCCCCATTCCCCCACGCAGCGCATCGGGGCGGAGCCCTCGGAGGCCTTTCGGCACCTGAGCCATTCCCTGCCCATGTCCAGCCTGGACAACGCCTTCGATCTCGAGGAATGGGACAGCTATGTGCGGCGCCTGCAGCGCATGCTCCCCGGGGAATCCTTCGCCTTCTGGGTGGACCCCAAGCTGGACGGGCTGGCGGTGGAAGTGATCTTTGAACGGGGCGGCTATACCGCGGCCTGTACCCGGGGGGACGGATACACCGGGGAAGAGGTTACACGGAACATGCGCACCATCCGCAACCTCCCTCTGCAGCTTCCCGTTGGCGAGGATACGGACCAGGAGGTTCCCGAGTACCTGGAAGTGCGCGGGGAGGTGATCATGAGCCTGCCGGATTTTCAGCGCCTGAACAGGCAGCAGGCGGAGCTGGACAGGCGTCTGTTCGCCAATCCCCGCAACGCGGCAGCCGGATCCGTGCGGCAGCTGGATCCAAGGATCACCGCATCCCGTCCTCTCAGCTTCTTCGCCTACGGAGTGGGGCTGGTCCGCTGGCCGGACGGGGAGAGCAGGTGGCTCACCCAGGAACAGATCATGCGCGGCCTGGCCGCGCTGGGGCTGAGCCCTGTTCCCCGGGCCGGGCTCTGCCGGGATTCGGAGGAAGTGAAGGACTATTTCCGCCGTCTGGAGGCGGGCCGGATGAATCTTGCCTATGAGACGGACGGGGTCGTGGCCAAGGTGAACAGCCTGGATCAGCAGGAGCGCCTGGGATCCACAGCCAGGGCCCCCCGCTGGGCCATGGCCATCAAGTTCCTGGCGGAGCAGGTCGAGACCGAGCTCAGGGATATCCAGGTCCAGGTAGGGCGCACAGGAGCATTGACTCCGGTGGCGATTCTCGAGCCGGTCTCCGTGGGCGGGGCCACCGTTTCCCGGGCTACCCTGCACAACGAGGACGAGATACGGGCCAAGGATCTGTACATAGGCGACAGGGTGGTGGTGCAGCGGGCAGGGGACGTGATCCCGGAAGTGGTACGGCCGCTTCCGGAAAAGCGGTCCGGTTCGGAGCGCGAATTCCATTTTCCTGAACAATGCCCCTCCTGCGGCGGCCAAGTAGACCGGCTCCCGGGTGAGGTGGCCCATCGCTGCCTGAACTCCTCCTGTCCCGCCCTGCTCAAGCAGGCCCTGATCCATTTCGTGTCCAAGTCCGGACTGGATATCGAGGGACTGGGGAACAAATGGATCGAGGCCCTCGTGGACCGGGGATACGTGGAGGACTTCGCGGACCTGTTCCATCTGCGGAAGGAACAGCTGGTGCGGATGGAGCGGATGGGGGACAAGCTTGCCCAGAATCTTCTCGATGCCATCGAGCGGGCCAGACAGCAGGGGGATCTGCAGCGCCTCATCTCCGCGCTGGGCATACGCCTGGTGGGCTCGGAGACCGCCAAGCTCCTGGCCTCCCATTACCGGGACCTGGATCAGCTGAGCGCGGCCTCCCAAGAGGAGCTGCAGCAGATCCCCGACATCGGCCCGGAGATAGCTGCCTCCATCCGTTCTTACTTCGCAAACCCGGCAAACAAAAGGGTGCTGGACAAACTGAAACAGGCCGGCCTGTGGCCGAGATCGGAAGAGTCTCAACAATCGCGGGAGCAAAACGCTCCCCTGCAGGGGAAACGGCTCATTTTCACCGGCAGGCTGGGCGAGCTGACCCGAGACCGGGCCCGGGAGCTGGCTGAATCCGCCGGAGGCAAGGTGGTGGGCTCGGTCTCCGGCAAGCTGGACTACATCGTCGTCGGCGAGGAACCGGGAAGCAAGCTGGACAAGGCCCGGGAAGCCGGTGCCAGTGTCCTGACCGAGGAGGATTTTCTCGAGCTGGTGCAGGGGTAGCTGACATCCGGTCTCTGGTGTCTGTTATATGTATTTGTTACCGTTATCTATTATCCGAAAAGCAGGGAGCAAGCTATGAGCGGCACGCAAGTGATCATCATGGGCGCCGGCGGACGCATGGGCTCCACGCTCATGCGTCTGGCCCGGGAGGATCGGGATCTGCAGCTGGTTGGGGCGGTGGAGCGCGGAGAGCGCCTGGAAGGGCTTCAGGGAGGCGACATCACCGCGGACTCGGACCCGCAAGCCGTATTCTCCGCCCATCCCGGGGCCGTGGTTGTGGACTTTTCTCATCCCCGGGCCACAGTGGAGACTGTGCGCGTCGCGGAGGAGAACGGCAATCCCATGGTTATCGGGACAACCGGCTTTGACCAGGCGCAGAACGAGACCCTGCAGGAGGCGTCGGTGCGGGTCCCCTTGTTCATGGCCCCGAACATGAGCGTGGGCATCAATGTCCTGCTGGAGTTCCTCCCCAAGTTGGCCGAGCTGCTCGGACCGGACTACGACATAGAGATCTCGGAGATCCACCACAAGCACAAGAAGGATGCCCCCAG
>CAYNCR010000264.1:0-4070 GCA_964395575.1 uncultured Desulfohalobiaceae bacterium | reverse complement strand
ACGTGGCCACAGCCCGACTGGAGTACTACGAGCACCCCGCGGCCCTGCCCACGGTGGAGCTCTCCTCCATCAAGATGGACCTCGTGCGCAGGGACTTCACCATCAACGCCCTGGCCATCCAGATCAACCCGGAGCGTTTCGGCGAGCTTGTGGATTTTTTCGGCGGCCAGAGGGATATCAAGGAGCGGGTCATCCGTGTGTTGCACTCCCTGAGCTTTGTGGACGACCCCACCCGGATCCTGCGCGCGGTCCGCTTCGAGCAGCGCTTCGACTTCCGCATCGGCACCCAGACCGAGCGGCTCATCAAGAACGCCCTGCGCCTGAACATGTTCCACAAGCTTTCCGGAACGCGCATCTTCCAGGAGCTCATGCTCATCCTGGAGGAAAGCTCGCCCCTTTCCTGCCTGCGGCGTCTGGAGGAGCTTGGGGTTCCGGAGAACATCCACCCCCTGATCCGGATCACCGAACGGAAGGAGGAGATCCTGGAGGAGGTGGCCCGCGTGCTGGACTGGTACGCCCTGCTCTACGAAAGCCCCACTCCCGAGACGTGGAAGGTATTCCTCCTCGGATTCTGCGAAGGCCACAACACGGACGAGTGCCGGACCCTGCTCAAGCGGCTCCAGTTCTCCCCCAAGCAGGAGGAGGCCTTCATCCGCCTCGTGGAGGACGTACACACCGTTCGGAAAAAGCTCATGGACTGGCAGCGCGGTGAGCAGAAGGAGAGCGATCTCTATTTCATCCTGGCCCATGTGAGCATCGAAGCGGAGCTCTACATCATGGCCACGGGCAAGACGGAATTCCTGCGCAAACAGCTCTCCCACCATTTGAGCCGGCTCAAGAACACTGGCATCGAGGTCGGCGGCGATGACCTGAAATCCATGGGACTCACTCCGGGACCGGCCTTTTCCCGCATCCTGAAGGAGATACTCCGGGCCAAGCTGGACGGCGAGGCAACGGACAGGCAGGCCCAGCTCAACCTCGCCCTGGAGCTCCTCCGGAAAGAAGAGGGACAGTAGCTCCGTCCCCTTTGCAAAAGATCTCCGGTCCAGCTTGACCCGGAAATCCCTTATAAAGTATAGGGAGCGGGTTAGGTGGCCCACCCGGCCCCGCCAAACGGGCAATGGAGGTCGCTTGTCGCGACAAACCCGGAAACCAGGGAGGTGAAGCAGTATGTGGAAAAAGACCCTATTCGCCCTGTTGCTGGTCCTCTTGTTCGCAACCGGAGCCTGGGGACAGCAGACCATCGTTTTCGCGGTGGACGCCACATGGCCGCCCATGGAGTTCGTGAATCAGGACAAGGAGATCGTGGGCTACTCCATCGACTACATGACCGCCGCCGGCAAGCTCGCGGGTTTCGAGCCAGTTTTCAAGAACACTCCCTGGGACGGCATTTTCGCCGGCCTGCAGGGCGGCAACTACGACGCCATCTGCTCCTCGGTGAGCATCACCGAGAAACGGAAAAAGGCCATGGACTTCAGCGAGCCCTACTACGAGGTCCGTCAGGCCCTGATCGTCCCCCGCGACTCCGATGCCAAGACCCTGGAGGACCTTGAGGGGAAAAAGGTCGGGGCCCAGATCGGAACCACGGGATACTTCGCCATCAAGGAAGTGGACGGGGTGAATCCGGAATCCTACGACGCCATCGGCCTGGCCATGCGGGACCTGAAGAACGAGAACCTGGCCGGCGTGGTCTGCGACGATCCCGTCGCCGCGAACTACGCCAAGCAGAAGGAGGGATTCCAGAAGAATCTGCAGATCGCCAGCATCCTGGAGACCGGCCAGACCGAGCACTACGCCATCGCCGTGCAGAAAGGGAATGAGGAGATCCTGGAGCTCGTGAACGAGGGCATCCGCAAGGTCAAGGAAAAGGGCCTGGACGAGAAGTTCAAGAAGGAATGGATCCAATAGGCCTAAAGGCACTGCGACACACCACTTAGCTACACCTGGGCGGCCGGCCCGCTCCGGCATCCTTGCGGTTCCGCACGGGCCCGGCCGCCCCTTCCGTAGCCCCGACCCTGTGAAGGCGCCATCATGAGCCAGACCGACGAAAGGACCAAGCAGTCAGCACACCAGGAGACAGCGGAAGACACAGGCCCGGGCGGCCATCGCATCGAGGTCACCGACAGCGCGGCGATCCCGGACAAGTCGGACAAGGGGCTCTTCACCGCCTGGCGGGTCTCCGCCTTCGGCGCCATCGGCCTGATCATCCTCCTGTGCCTGATCAAGCCCGATCCCTATGTGGACATTCTGCTCTTCGTCCCGGACGGAGTGCTGGTCACCTTCGAGGTCACCATGCTCTCCATCCTGCTCTCCCTGATCGTGGGCCTGATCACGGGTCTGGGGCGTCTGTCCGGCAATATGTTCATCAATCTGACCGCCTCCACCTATGTGGAAGTGGTACGGGGCATCCCCCTGTTGGTGCAGCTCTTCTACATCTATTACGCCATCGGGACCTTCACCCAGATCCCCCCTTTCACCGCGGCCATCATCGCCCTGACCGTCTGCTATGGGGCGTACATGGGAGAGATTTTCCGGGCCGGGATCGACTCCATCGACTACGGACAGACCGAAGCCGCCAGGTCCCTCGGCTTCAGCTCCTGGCAGACCATGCGCTTCGTGATCATTCCCCAGGCCATGCGCACCATCCTCCCCCCGGTGGGCAACGAGTTCATCGCCCTGCTCAAGGACACATCCCTGGTCTCCATCATCGCGGTGTCCGACCTCCTGCGCCGCGGGCGGGAATTCGCCACCTCCACCTTCGACTATTTCGAGACCTTTACCCTGGTGGCCCTTATTTATCTGCTCATCACCTTGTTTTTGTCCAAAATCGTCAATATCATGGAGAATAGGTTGACCCCGTATGAATGAGAGCAGGCCCGTTATCTCCATCCGTGGGGTATACAAGTTCTTCGGACGCCTTACTGCCCTGGAAAACATTGATCTGGACGTGTATTCCCAGGAGCGGATCGTGGTCATCGGCCCCAGCGGATCGGGCAAGAGCACCCTGCTCCGGGCGATCAACCAGCTCGAGAGCATCGACAGGGGCACCCTCACCGTGAACGGGAGCGACGTGGCCCACCCCAAGGCGGACCTGAACAAGATCCGCATGGGCCTGGGCATGGTCTTTCAGAACTTCAATCTCTTTCCGCACAAGACGGTTCTGCAGAACCTGACCCTGGGCCCTATGAAACTGAAAAAGGTCCCCAAGGACAAGGCCGAGTCCGAGGCCTATCCCCTGCTGGACAAGGTGGGGATCCGGGACAAGGCCAATGTCTACCCCTCCAGGCTCTCCGGCGGGGAAAAGCAGCGAGTGGCCATCGCCAGGGCCTTGGCCATGAACCCGCAGATAATGCTCTTCGACGAGCCCACATCCGCGCTGGATCCGGAGATGATCGGGGAGGTTCTGGACGTGATGAAGGACCTGGCACTGGAGGGCATGACCATGGTCGTGGTCAGCCACGAAATGGGATTCGCCCGCGAGGTCGCAGACAGGGTGGTCTTCATGGACCAGGGGCATATCGTGGAGCGGGGCACACCGGAACACTTCTTCCAGAATCCCCAGCATCCCCGCACCCAGAAATTCTTGAGCCAGATCCTGTGAACCTATGCGCATATCCGTGATCGGCGCCGGCGAATGCGCCGGGGAAGTCTACGAGCAGGCCCGCGAGGTGGGACGGATTCTGGCCGAGAGGGAGCACACCCTGATCTGCGGCGGCCTGGGCGGCGTGATGGAAGGCGCCAGCAAGGGGGCCTGTCTGGCTGGCGGTCGGGTCATCGGGCTCCTGCCCGGATCCGATCCCCGCGAGGCCAACCCCTTCGTGACCTGCCCCGTGACCACGGAAATGGGCATCATGCGCAACTATCTCGTGGTCCAGAACGGCGATGCCGCAATCGCCGTTTCCGGTGGCTACGGCACGCTGTCCGAGATCTCCATGGCCCTGAAGCTCGGCCGCAGGGTCGTGCTCCTGGGCGGCTGGACCGGAATCGACGGGGTGGAGATCGCGGAAACGCCCCGGGAAGCCGTGGACCGGGTCCAGATTCCCTAGACAATTCCTCAATAATTCAACATC
>CAYNCR010000263.1:0-4101 GCA_964395575.1 uncultured Desulfohalobiaceae bacterium | reverse complement strand
TCCTCGTGATTCGCCTTGGTCACCGGAAGGATGTGTACAGGTGATGTGCAGAGCAATCTCGGAAGAAACACTGCAAAAACACAAGGATCGTGCCTGTCGCCTCTTGATTGCCACGAACCTTTATAGGGGGTAGGATGATACGTTTTCACCATGCTCTTGATATAGCGAGAGAATTCGGCTCCCGCCACCTAGCGGATTACGAACCGATCTTCATCGTCCGTGACTTAGTGGGACGTGTCTCTCTTGCCCTGAACATTCCGGAGGAAAGGCTGGACTCAAAAAGCACCCTCTCCATGGAGCTGAATGAAAGCCTTGGAGCTTATGGACCGGGACCTTGGGAATCTGTCCAATCACGTGATGATCTTCTTCTGCCCGAGGAGATATTCGAGACACAGGAGACGATCTGCCTCCAGGAAAATCCTGTAGTCTACCTCGTAGACCGCTTAATAAACAACCAGGATTGGCTCCGTCCACCGTTGATGGAAAAACCGCTGATGCCCTTAGCGGCAGCCTTCAGCCTCAAAGGGGGAGTCGGACGTTCCACAACCTTCGCTGCCTGGGCCCATCATCTTGCGGGGCAGGGGTACAAGGTCCTTGCAGTGGACTTGGACTTGGAGGCGCCCGGTTTGCAGAGTCTTTTACTGCGCCAGGATGCTGGCCCCCGTCATGATCGAAGACCTGATTTCGGTATTGTGGACTGGTTGGTCGAAAGCCGTGTGAGCCAAGCAGACGGGATGCTTTTCGAAGACATGTTGGGAAGTGTGGAGCTTGCTCCAGGAGTGCCGGGCGAAATCCGTGTCGTTCCGGCTTTCGGAAGAGAAACTCGCGACTATGTGGCCAAGCTTGGTCGAGCCTACCTGCCAGCAGTGGACGAGAAAGGCAGGGAATGCGGATTAGCCGAGGCGATCATGGGACTTCTCAATATGGCCCTACAGCGTGCTGAGCCCTTTGATATCGCTCTGCTCGATACGCGAGCAGGGATGCACGACATCGGGGCGGCGGCGGTAACAAGACTCGGAGCTCATGCCTTTTTTTTCGCCAGAAACGATATACAGACCTGGACCGCATACGAGCACCTATTCGAGCACCTGCGCTGGTCTCCGGCAGTGAAATGGGGGATGCCCAATGAGGATCTGAGATGGCGACTGAGCACGGTGGGTGCAATGGCCGATTTCTCGGAACTTGAAGAGCTGCGCAGCCGTTCCTATGTTACGTGGCAGAGTCTCTATGACGAAGAGACGGAGGCGAGCCCTGATACGCCGGATGAAATGGACGAAAACATGCCCCACTGGCCTGTCCCTGTATACGAAGTGCCTGAGTTGCGCGGCGCGAGCTTCAATGATCCGGACGGGGCTCCGCCACCGGAGATACTCCAACGCGCTTTCCACGACTTCTTCTCTATAGCCGGGCAACGTGTCATTTCCGATCACTCTGGAGAGGCCTTATGGTGAACACCTTGGGTCCGGAAACTGTTATCAATTTGCGGGAAGCGCTGTGTGAGCTGCCCGATGTGATTGCCAAGGAAGATTTATCTCCTCCAGAGCAGGAAGAGCTTTATGTGCCGGGCAGTCATACTAAGGCGCTGGGCCTCGATGCTACGATAGTAGTAGGGATGCGCGGTGCAGGGAAGTCTGTCTGGACAGCCGCTCTCTTCGACTCCCGAACCAGGAACCAACTCACATTGGCAGGGGCGCCGCGGGTTCTGGGACAAACTCATGTTCGGGTCGGCTACAGCGTGGATAATCTGAAAGGGGAACATCCGGGAGCGGAAGTGCTGCGCAGCCTCTTCGAGCAAATCAAAGATCCACGCCACATCTGGAGAGCCATCCTAGCGCGCCATGTCGCTGATGTTTGCGGCCTGGAATTTCCTCCTGGTCACAATAAGACTATTGATGCGGCAAGATGGGCCCAAGATGACCCAGAGGCGTTCGAGAGGCTGTTGGCCGATGGCTCACATATTCTCAAGGAGCGAGGCGAGTATCTGCTCTTGGTCTTCGATGCCTTGGATACCCTTCCGGGGGGCTGGAAAGAGGTGCGTCTCCTCGCTCGCGGGGCCCTGGAAGTAGCGCTTGCGTGCCGCTCCTACCCAGCCATCCGGTTGAAATTCTTTCTGCGCCCGGACATGGAGGAAGACCCGGAAATTCTGAATTTCCGCGATAGCTCTAAACTGTTGCACAACAGAGTGGAATTGAGGTGGCGACCGGTCGACCTCTACGGACTTGTCTTTCACATACTGGCCAATGGGAGCGCCGGTGAACCCTTTCGGAAGCTCGGAGAGCGACACGCCGGAGTTCACTGGGAGGCCGCGGAAGGCATACATTATCTTCCGGAAAAGCTGAGGGGTAACGAAGAAGCTCAGCGGCCCTTGATCCAGAGATTAGCCGGACCGTACATGGGTACGGACAAGCGCCGAGGCCATACCTACACCTGGATCCCCACTCACCTGGCTGACGCCCACGGCCGAATAGCCCCTCGAAGCCTGTTGCTGGCATTGCGGGAGGCAGCGAAGATCAGCAAGGAACAGTATGCTGATTATCCTTACCCCTTGCACTACGAGGCGATCAAGAAAGGAGTGGCCGAGGCGTCGCAGCAGCGAGTCCATGAGCTGAGCAGGGAGGATTACCCGTGGGTGGAGCCTCTCCTGAACAGGTTGCGTGGCATTACGGTCCCCCTCGCCAAGGAGGAGCTGGTGCATTATTGGCCCTCTTCGGTTTTAGAAGAAGTCATGAACAAGTCTGAAGACAAGCTCCCGCCACGAAGATATTCCTCCGCTTACCCGGAGAATCGAAGCATCGACCTACTGATCGATGACCTTGAGGAATTGGGGGTCCTCTATCGCACTGAGGACGAACGTATCAACATTCCGGATATCTTCCGAGTCGGTTTTGAGATTCGCCGCAAAGGAGGCGTCCGCCCGCCCACACGAAATCGATGAAGATAGAGCGGGCATATGGTAACAGGCTCATAGCTCGTCCGTGCGCAGTTATTCTGTTAGTTAACCTGAATATCCTTCTCCCCCTACGAGAAGTATGAGGTGATTGAATTGTCTAGCTTAGCATAGCAGAGATTCAATGTTTAGTGATAGAAAAGATATTGCCTTGAAAGAAGATTGATAAGTGTGACGATCATTTATTGTGCAGAAGGAAATTATGCTATGAGCCCTATTTTTTCTGGGAAAAGAAAAAACAAGGAAATCAAGTTATCTGTTATCGTCAAAAAAATAGCAAAGAACATGTTGAAGAAAACTATAAGAAGGCCATCTTCAGAAGCAGCTCATGCTGCACTTTTGTTTACACATTTGGGCTGGAATCGTGCATTGGGTTATCCTGAATTCGAATACGAATACCTCCTTGAATCTTTTGAGGCAGAGCGTCCCAGCTTTTGGCAGGAACTCAAGTCTAATAATCCGGAATACTTGATTTCTGTAGCAGAAAAGGAGAAGCTGAAATTTTGGCCTCATGATCGAAGGGTTATAGTTGTGTGTGGTATGCGCAATGGCAATGTTCGGGTAGAGTGGAGGACCATGAATGAATAAGAGATGGTATGCTTGTGCGCAAGGTTACACATTAAAACATCCAGACATCCATGATAGTTGTTGTCAGGCTCTTTGTTGAAAAGCATTTTCGGACGGGTTCAGCAGAAGAAGCCGATTCCGGGCGATCACCATAGGGCCGAGAACCGCAGACAGGAGCGGCCAGAAGTGATCGTCTCCAGAATCGAGGAATGATGCCTACTCTATCGACTCCCGTCTATCACGATGGCTGCATTTTCGGTTAGGATAGAGGGGCCAACTACTAAGGAATTTTGAGGAGTTCAGCTGGGGAGATGCATGACCGGCTTTTCAGCCAGCCATCCATTTGCCGTCCTGCCGATGCAAGCGAGGCCTGATGTTCCTTCTCGGCAGACGAAATAGCGAAAAAAGAGAACGACAGGATCTACAGAATCAACAGATGAAGGATTCGCGGAAAAAGAGCTGCGGCTCTTCTCCGCAACATCCCGTTTATCCGGTAAATGCTGTCAACTTTCTTCTCTCTTCCGATTCAGCTCCCACCTGAAAACGTCTTCCACGACGGCAAACCGGCGGAAGTAGCAACTACCGAG
>CAYNCR010000262.1:0-4167 GCA_964395575.1 uncultured Desulfohalobiaceae bacterium | reverse complement strand
AACGGGCGGTCTCGAGGATATCCTTACGGGTCTCCCTGGGCAGGCCCAGCACCACGTGGGCGCAGGTAAGAAGCCCCCTCTCGCGGGATAGGCGCGTCGCCTCGCGGAAGGCGTCCACGCCGTGCCCGCGGTTGATCGCTTCCAGGGTGGCCTCGTGAGCGGACTGGAGGCCGTATTCGAGCCAGATGAGATGTTCCCGGCTCAGCTCCGCCAGATAGTCCAGAGTGGCCTCGTCCACGCAGTCCGGCCGTGTGCCGATGCACAGGCCCACCACGTCCGGATCGGCCAAAACCTCTCCATAGAGGCTTTTCAGCGTGGGCAAAGAGGCGTAGGTATTGCTGAAGGACTGAAAATAGCCCAGGAACTTGTGCGCTTTATAGCGCCTTGCCAAAAAAGACTTGGCGGAGCCGAGCTGTTCGGTTAGACTTTGTTTGGCGGCGTTTCCGGTGCCGGATCCCCGCTCGTTGCAATAGATGCAGCCTCCACGCCCCTTGCTGCCGTCCCGGTTGGGACACCCGAGGCCGGCGTCCAGGCTGATCTTTTGCACCCTGCAGCCGAAGCGCTCGCGAAGGAACGTATTCAGGTCGAGGTAGGGCTTTTGCTCCATTTTTCGCGTTCTCCGTTCACCGTTCAGGGTTCCCCGTTCAGGGTTTCGGGTTCGGGCTATTGGCCAAGGATCAGTGAATCAGTGAGTCGGTAATTCGGTGAATCAGGTGCTGGATGGCCGATATCTTGCCGACATCCGATCTCCGGGATATGCGTTCCCTGTTCGATTCAGTTTTTAAGGGGTCCTCATAACTCATCGCTCATAACCCGCATTTAACCAATCACGAGTTCCAAGTCACGAATCAAGGGACAACGCCGAACGCTGAACGGGGAACCCAGAACGCGGAACCTCAAGCCACCAAATATCCTAGGTGAAATTGAACAGTCTGTGAAGATGGGATTTTCCTACGACATCATCGTTGTCGGCGCGGGTCACGCCGGTTGCGAGGCCGCGCTCGCCGCCGCCCGCATGGGGTGCCGCACCGCCCTGTTCGGCATCAATCTGGATACCGCCGGCCATATGCCCTGCTCCCCCTCCATCGGCGGCATCGGCAAGGGGCACCTGGTCAAGGAGATCGACGCCCTGGGCGGGGAAATGAGCCGGATCGCGGATCGGACCGCTATCCAGTTCCGCAGGCTCAACACTCGCAAGGGGCCTGCGGTACGGGGAACACGTACCCAGAACGACAAGACGGCCTACCGATCCCTGATGAAGCACGCCCTGGAGCTTCAGGAGGGCCTGGAGCTCAAGCAGGCCCTGATCACCTCTCTCCTCGTCCGGGACGGCCGTGTCCACGGAGTTGTCGACGAGACGGGAACGGAATACGCGGCCGGGTCGGTGGTCCTCGCGGGAGGCACCTTTTTCCGCGGCGTGGTTCATCTGGGCACCGCCCGCATCGAGTCCGGGCGAGCCGGGGAATTCCCTTCCAACGCCCTCCCGGATCAGCTGCGCGGGCTCGGCCTGGCCACGGGCCGGATGAAGACGGGCACCCCGGCCAGGCTGAACAGACGAAGCGTGGATTTCTCCCGTCTGACCGAACAGCACGGGGACGCGGAGCCGCGCCCCTTCTCCCTGTTCACGGAAAAGCGGCCCGAGACGCGCATCTCCTGCTACTTCGGCCGCACCAACGAACGGGCCCACGCCATCATCCGGGACAACCTGCATCTCTCCCCCCTGTACGACGGCAGCATCCAGGGCGTGTCCGCGCGCTACTGCCCTTCCATCGAGGACAAGATCGTCAAGTTCCCGGACCGGGAGTTCCACAACGTCATCCTGGAGCCCGAGGGCCTGGAGACCGAGGAGCTCTACGTCAGCGGCACGGGGAACTCCCTGCCGCCCGAGATCCAGCAGCGCTTCGTCCGCTCCATCCAGGGGCTGGAGGAGGCGGAGATCATGCGGCCGGCGTACGCCATCGAGTACGACTTCATCCAGCCGCAGCAGCTGCGGCACACCCTGGAGCTCAAGACGGTCCCCGGCCTGTATCTCGCCGGCCAGATCAACGGGACCTCGGGATACGAGGAAGCCGCGGCCCAGGGCCTCTGGGCCGGGATCAACGCGGCCCTGCGCGTTCAGGAGAAGCCCCCCTTCGTGCTGGACCGCTCCCAGGCCTACATGGCGGTCATGATCGACGATCTGGTCCTGCAGGGCGTGAACGAGCCCTACCGCATGTTCACCTCGCGCGCGGAATACCGGCTCCTCCTGCGTGAGGACAACGCCGATCTGCGCCTTCTGGAGAAGGGTTACGAGCTCGGCCTGCACCACGAAAAAACCTACCGGGACCTGCAGCAAAGGAGCCGGGCCATCCTGCGGGAGCTGGACCGCCTCCACACCACCCAGGTCACGCCGGGTCAGGAAATCAACAGTGTCCTGCGGGAGCAGGGCACCAGCCCCTTGAACACCCCGGTGACCATCGCCAAGCTCCTCAAGCGGCCGGAGCTGGACTATTCCTTCGTCCGGCGCCGCTTTCCTCCAGAGGAGCAGCTGGATCCGAGCGAGGCGGAGCAGGTGGAGATCGAGGCCAAGTACGAGGGGTACCTGGCCCGCCAGATGAACGAGGTGGGCAGGTTCCGGGAACTGGAAAACATACTCATCCCTGCGGACATGGACTACGACGAGCTTCCGGGCCTGTCCAACGAGATCCGCCAGAAACTCCGGGAGCACGATCCGGAGACCCTGGGCCGGGCCTCGCGGATACCGGGCATGACCCCGGCGGCCCTTTCCCTGCTGCGGGTGTTCATCCAGCGGGGCTCCGGGAACGGGAATCGCGAGGCGTCGTGAGCAAAGGGAGCGCCGGGACCGTCGGAATGGGGAGGCAAAAAGGAGAATATATGGCCGAGATCATCGCGGTTTGCCGCAGCGAGAGCCAGGGATACCGCAAGCAGGAGATCGAAAGCGGATTCCTCCGCGCCGAGCACGGCCTGGAGGACGACGCCCACGCAGGCGCGTGGCACAGGCAGGTCAGCCTCCTCGCGGAGGAAAGCATCGACAAGATGCGCGCACGGGGATTCGATCTCACACCCGGGGATTTCGCGGAGAACCTGACTACACGGGGCATCGACCTCCTGGCCCTGCCCGTGGGGACTCGGCTCAGCCTCGGCCCCCAGGCCGTGGGCGAGGTGACCCAGATCGGCAAGCGCTGTCACGGGGAGTGCGAAATCCTCAAGCAGACAGGGGATTGCGTCATGCCCCGGGAAGGGATCTTTATCCGGGTTCTGCAGGACGGACCGGTCAGTCCCGGCGATCCCATCCGGGTCATGGAGGAGGGCGAGCCCGCCTGAGCCGCCGAGGATGCGGGCCGCGGCGGGCTATCAAGGGCTAGTCCGCCGCACGAACGGTTGCCGCAACCGGCGGGCTCAGGGCGGCCACGGCATCGAAGTCTCCGTCCGCGGTGCCGACTTTCTGCACCGGGAAGGCCGCCCGGATCTCGTCTCCATTGCTGGAGGGCGTGGGCCCCCAGAAGATGCAGAACCATCCCGTGTCGTCGTGATAGGCCAGATCCCCGAGGTCCATCACTTCCTGGGTCTGTGAGCCGATGGTTCCCACTGCGGGGTCCATCGGACCGTAGAGCTCCTCCCCCCAGCGGCCCATGTCCGCGCTGAAGGGGAGCATCTCCGCGAGCTTGCGGCCGGCCTCGTTGTCCATAAGCTCTCCGCGCAGCTGCACTTCCCCGAGATCGATCACAATGGGCGTACTCATCATCTGCCTCCTTTTGCGCCTAGCCCCCTGCACCCATTTTCGGGAAAATGGGTGCAGGATTGACAGACCCGCAATGCCGATTAGGGTGAAAACAAAGGTCCCTTTTGCACAGCGGATCTCCATTTTCACACATCCTAGGCAAATCGTCGGGCTCTGGCAAGGCAATGCTGTTCGGAACTGTGTGCCCACAGTGCTGAGCCACCCCTTGCCAAACGATCAGAATTGAGATACAGATTAAAGTTCCGGGATGTAGCTCAGCTTGGCCAGAGCGCAGCGTTCGGGACGCTGAAGCCGCAGGTTCGAATCCTGCCATCCCGACTCCAAAAGGGGTTGCGGTTCGCTGCAACCCCTTTTTTATGGATCACCGAGAGTAACCCTTCACGGGGCATTTTTTCACTTGAAAACCTCCGGTTCCGGATTTTCTA
>CAYNCR010000261.1:0-4170 GCA_964395575.1 uncultured Desulfohalobiaceae bacterium | reverse complement strand
GCGTCCACCCGCCTTCGCCTCGCGACATTTTCATGCTTGGTTGTGCCCGGGTCGGGCCGGGTATGAGGGTTGCATCAAATAGCTTCAATAAAAGCTTGAGCCCCTGGAAAGCGGAGTGATTGGGTGCGAATGATCTGTCTCATCGGTCCCACGGGGACGGGGAAGAGCTCCTCAGCCCTGCGGGTGGCACAGCGGTTCGGCGGGGAGGTCGTCAATTTCGATTCCAGGCAGGTCTATCTGGACGTGCCCATTACCACGGACCAGCCTGGGCCTGAGGTGCGCAGGCAAGTGCCCCACTGGCTCTACGGGTTCCTGCAGTCCCGGGAAAAGCTGGATGCGGGGGGCTACGCCGAGCACGCCGAGGAGGTCATGCACGGGATCGCCCGCAGAGGCGGCATTCCCGTACTGACGGGTGGGACCGGGCTCTATCTCCAGGCCCTGCTCTACGGTCTGGCACCGATCCCGGAAATCCCGGAATCCCTTCGGGAGCGTGTTCTCGCGGAATACAACGAATACGGTCCGGAGGCGGCTCATTCCCGTCTGGCGGAAATCGATCCCGAAACAGCTCGGGCGGTCAGCCCTAGGGACAGACAGCGGGTGGCCCGGGCCCTGGAGGTCTTCGAGCATACCGGCAGAAGCATTTCCTGGTGGCAAAAGCGCCATCAGCGGAGCAGTCCCAGGCACGAGGCCCTCAAGATCGGAATGAGCCAGGACCGGCAACAGCTCAAAAGGGATCTGGCCCGGCGGATCGAGGCCATGCTGGAACAGGGGGCCGTGGAGGAGGTTCGCGCGGCCTGGAACAGATGCCCCGACTCTTCGGCTCCGGTCTGGACCGGAATCGGCTGCCGGGAGCTCCTTGCCTACATATGGGGGCGTATGGAGCTCGAGGAGGCCAAGAGGGAATGGATCAAGCGCACCTGGAACTATGCCAAGCGTCAGCTGACCTGGTTCCGGAGGGACGGGGACATCCACTGGGTGACCCCGGGAAACGCGGAGGACATCGAAAAAAGGGTGGCCTTATGGCTCGAATCAGAATAATGGTTTCCGGCATCCGAAAGCTGCCGAGGCAGGCAGGGTTTTTTTTCGTGGTGGCCCCCTTGCTGGCTCTTGCGCTCGCCATGCCCCTCCGGGCGGAAACGGGTGCCCTGATTCAAAAGGCGGATCAGGGCCGGATCAACTGGTTTACCGGGGAGATACGGGCTATTGGCGAAGCCAAGGCCCGGCAGCAGTTGTGGGACCAGCAGGTCAGACAGGAGGTGATGCGCAGACAGGCCTTGATGGATGGCAGGCGCAACCTGTATTCCGCTCTCAAGGCGGTGCGGATCGACAGCTCGCTGACTGTCCGGGATCGAGTGACCGAGGCCCCCGTACTCCGGGAAAAGCTCAAGGGCAGGGTGAACAACTCCGTGGTCCTGGACCGGACCGTCATGCCGGATGAGCGGATGAGCCTGAGGGTGGGCATGAAGCTCTGGGGCCCCCTTTCCAAGATGCTCATTCCCGATTCCGTCTGGTACGAGAAGCCTTCGGAGGTCTCCGCTGAAGAGCTGGATCAGGAGGAGATGGAGCCTCAAGAGAAGATTGAGCGGCATTCCGGGCTGATCGTCGACGCCCGGGGACTGGACGTAGAGCCGTCCCTGATATGCCGGGTGTACGGACCGGAAAAACGGCTCCTGTATGGCCCCGGGATTGTCCGGCCCTCCGTGGCTATCGGCAGGGGGATGGTAGGATATACGCAGGACCGGAGAAGGGCTGTCCGATCCTCCCGCAGCGGAAACGATCCGCTGATCCTGCGGGCCGAGGAAAAGGCCGCGTCAAAGGGCTGCGAGGTTACGGTCTCCGCGGAGGCCAGTAAGCAACTGTTGCCCCGGCCGGGAAATGTCGAGTTCTTGCGGCGGGGCAGGGTGGTCATCATTGTGGGCTCAAGCGACGGTGAAGAGCCCATGGGATACGAGCTGAGCGAATAATAACCCCCATGCCTGCTCAGACCTAGGCACAACCAAGCATGAAAATGGTGCGCGTCTCGCCGCGCCCGATAATTTCACCAAATAATTCGACATCTTGGCCACATTTTCATACAAAAAAAAGGGGGAGCTATGTTCGAGAATTCCCCATTCTTCCGCCGTATCCGTTTCGGGCTTCCCCGTAGCGTGCTTCTTGTCTCTTTCGCGTTTCTTCTGGCCCTCGGAGGCGGGGTCCATGCGGATGTCCATCGTGTCGAGCTCAAGAAGGAGATGGATCGGGGCGACAAGGCCGCGTTCAATGCCACTGAGCAAAAGGAGGCCCTGGCCAAGGCTGTCCTCAAGGAGGCGGAACAGATCCTTGCCGGATCCCTGTCCAAGGGGCGAAAGAAGGTGATCCGGGATTTCCTGCAGCAAAAGGTGGACGAATTTGTCCTGAGCTATTCCGAACAGCAATATGTGGAAGAGAAAAATACCGGGGTGCTCAGCATCGAGGCCAATGTGAACACCCACACGGTCAAGGATTATCTCAAGAAGTGGGGCACCTATTATACAGCGGCCGGTGAGTGGGACTACCGCCTGAAGGTTCGGGGCGAGCTGGACACGGACAAGGAGCTCAGGCTTGCTGATCTGGAAACCATGAGCGGGCTGCGGCGTGAGCGGGAATCCGGGGGCCCTGTTTTCCTGCTGCGGTCCCCCGAAGAGGAAGGGGGACGCTGGGAGTCCCTCCTCGTGCGGGACGGCGAAGAATCGGTCTATTTGGCCAACAACCTGGATAAGCTGTGGCTCAAGACGTGGAGCGACTTCTTTTCCCGCAAGAGTGTCCGCATGCGGGTGGAGCGGAAAATGCGGCTTACGGCGTCCGGATGGAGCACTTCAACCGGAATGCGGCATTTCAATTCCGTTCTCGAGGGATGGTCCGCCAAGCTGGACAAGGCCGTGATCCAATCCCTTGAGTTCGATCCTGCCGGGCTGAGCGGCACCTGGACGGTCTATACCCTGACACCGGCTGGGCTGCGCAACGAGCTCGAAAGCTACATTTCCCCCAGAGGTCTGAACTTCAGCCTGGAGGTTGAAAACGCAACCAGATCCCGCGGGAATCAATCGAGTGACAAAGGCGGGGAACAGGTGATTGTACCCTGAGGCCTGTTCCTGCTGGAAGGGGATTGGGTGTCTCAGCAGGGCGTAAAAAATCTTTCAATTGCTGTGTTTGCAATTTTTGAGCTGCCCTGCCTGATAAGGACTTTTTCAACAGGCTGTTATTCCCTGTGCCGAGGAAAAAGCGAGAAGCTTCTGCGTTGACGGTCAGCAACTTGGAAGGCGGAACCGGAACGTGCCTCTCTGCGGATGCGCCCCGGCTCGCCGACAAGTTTCGGGGACTCCAAAAAGGGACGCGGCAGGATTAGTCCTTGTCCTCATCCCGGGATTCGGATTCGTTTTCCTTGCGCTTTTCCTTCTTTTCATCCTTGCGGGTGGCATCGATTTCCTCGGGCTCATCCGAAGCCCGTTTGAAGTTCTTGATCGCCCGGCCCATGCCGGAGCCGATTTCCGGCAGCTTGTTCGCGCCGAAAATGATCAGGACAATGACGAGTAGGATCATTAATTCGGGTATGCCGATTCCTCCGCCGATCATGTGGCCTCCATGGGGTGTTGGATTCGAATAGCTCGTTCCCTCCGAAAAGGCCTTTTCGGAGGGAAACGAGCTGAACTTCTTCCTTGGATGCAAGAAGAAGCAATAAAATCAGTTAATTATGTCATCATCGTTCAGTTTTCCGGGGTGAAAAAGAAATACTCACTGGTTTCCGAATGGAAACTCATTACTGTTTAACGTGTTTCCGGTCTGTGTGCAATCCATTCGTTGTTCCTCCCCAATAGCGGGGCGGTGGTGCTTTAACGCGTACGGTGAGATGGACAGCTGTGTCAAGGAAGGTGAACGCTATGCATATGATCTGTTTTCCCTGGATGCATCCGGAAGCGGCTCCCGAGGCAGCCCGCAGGGGTGTGCGCTTCCTCGATCCCGGGCTGAGTGACAGCCGGGAACCAGAGAGTTTGTGGACGCCGGAGGGGCTGCCGCTGGAAAGGAAAGAGGCGGCGCGATACGCCAAGGAGGCCCTTAGCTTTGGTGAACGCTTCCAGGACCATAAAGAGCTGGAATATCTCCGGGCTGCCGGTCTGGAGGATTTTTTCAGCGGCACCTCTTCCTCCCTGAGCG
>CAYNCR010000260.1:3987-4187 GCA_964395575.1 uncultured Desulfohalobiaceae bacterium | reverse complement strand
TTCAGCGTCCACCCGCCATCGCCTCGCGCCATTTTCATGCTTGGTTGTGCCCGGGAAGCCGTGAATAAGAATGGATGTGACCGTGTGTATCAAATATAGGGATGTGTGGAACTGTTCACCAACTCACTGATCAGTGTAAGCCTAACAGTATATTTTGAATCATTCGAGTCCCACTGTAAGGAGATAGCCAGGAAAGGGCA
>CAYNCR010000260.1:0-3877 GCA_964395575.1 uncultured Desulfohalobiaceae bacterium | reverse complement strand
TGTTCAAGTTCTCGAAGTAGGTCTTTGTAGTCCGGAAGATGACCGGGCTCAAGACGAGGAGGGCGATGAGGTTGGGCACGATCATCAGGCCGTTCATCATGTCCGCGAAGGTCCAGACGAAGTCCAGCTTGACGATGGCGCCGATGAAAATGACCGCCACGTAGAGCAGGCGATAGGGGGTAACCCCTTTCAGCCCGAAGATGTACTCACAGCAGACCTGGCCGTAGTAGCACCAGGCCAGCATGGTGGAGAAGGCGAAGATGATCAGGCCGAAGCCGACCACGAAGTCGCCCAGCCCGGGGACGCCGATATTGAAGGCCATCTGGGACAGCTCGGCCCCGGTCTCCCCGCTGCTCCAGGCCCCGGTCATGATGATCAAGAGGGCGGTCAGGGTACAGACGCAGATGGTGTCGATGAAGGTGCCCAGCATCCCCACGACGCCCTGTCGAACCGGATCCTGGGTCCGGGCCGCGGCGTGGGCTATGGGAGCGCTGCCCAGCCCGGCCTCGTTGGAGAACACGCCCCGAGCCACGCCGAATCGGAGGACCTGGGCAATGGCCGCTCCGGTGAATCCGCCGGTTGCCGCCGTTCCGGTGAATGCGTCCGTGAAGATCATGCCAAAGGCTGACGCGACCTGCTCGATGTTCAAGCCGATGATGATCAGGGCGCCCACAACGTAGACGATGGCCATAAAGGGAACCAGCTTTTCCGTAACCTCGGCGATGCGGCGGATGCCGCCGATGACCACGGCAAAGGTCAGGCCGGCCAGCACCAGCCCCGTGGTCCAGTAGGGAACGCTAAAGGCGCGCTCCGCTGCCCGGGCCACGGAGTTGGACTGCACCATGTTCCCGATGCCCAGGGCGGCGATGGCGGCAAAGACGGCGAAACAGAAGCCGAGCCATTGCCAGTTCTTCCCCATCCCGTTCTTGATGTAGTACATGGGCCCGCCCACATAGGAGCCGTCGGGCATGGTCTCGCGATAGCGGACCGCGAGAACGGCCTCGCCATATTTCGTGGCCATGCCGAAAATAGCCGTGACCCACATCCAGAATACGGCACCGGGGCCTCCGAGATAGATGGCCGTGGCCACGCCGGCGATGTTTCCGGTTCCGATGGTCGCGGAGAGGGCGGTCATCAGGGCCTGGAAGGGGGTGATCTCGCCTTCGCCCTTCTGCTCGCTCTTTTTGCGGCCCTGCATGAGAAGCTTGAAGGCGTACCCGATCTTGCGGACAGTTTGCCAGCGCATGCCAATGGTGAGGTAGATTCCGGTGCCCACGAGGAGTATGAGCATGTACGGGCCCCAGACAAATCCGCTGATCGATTCGAACAGTGTGAGCAAAGCTTCCATGTCCGCCTCCTTTGTTTAGGATTGTGTGAGTGAACGGTTGGACCAATGCGCGTTGCGCCTCTGGTGTTCAGCGCGATAGACCCTCGGGACCCGGGAAGTGATTGCGGTGACGATCTCGTAGGAGATGGTGCGGCAGATCCCGGCAAGCTCCTCAGCGTTCACCGCTTCTTCACCCTGGTCTCCCAAAAGGACGACTTCCTCTCCCGTTAGAGGGGCCTCGGTCTCTCCCAGGTCCACCACAGTCTGATCCATGCAGATCTGGCCCGCCACGCGAGTCCTGCGGCCGCGAAAGAGCACCTCCGCGCCCGGTGAGAGGCATCGTCTGTATCCATCCGCATAGCCCACAGGCAGGGTGGCGATCCAGGTTTCCCTGTCCGTGGCGTAGACGGAGCCGTAGCTTATGGGGAAATCGGGTCCCACGCGCTTGACTTGCACGATGCGGGTCTTGAGGGCGAGGGCGGGTGTGAGTCCGAGCTGATTCGGACTCTGCGAGACCAGGGGGGTGAGACCGTAGAGCATGAGCCCGGGCCGCACCAGGTCCAGATGGGTCTCGGGCATGGCCAGCAGGGCTGCGCTGTTCGCGGCGTGCCTTAGCGGAATTTCGATCCCGCGTTGCCGCAAGCCGCGCACCATGTTGTGGAACCGGCTCAGCTGAAGACGCGTAAACTCCCTGTCCGGCTCGTCCGCACGCGCGAAGTGGGTGTAGATGCCTTCCATACTCAGCCCGGGCAGACGGGCTATGGATTCCGCCTCATCCAAAGCCTCGCCGTCGGGTTCGTCGGCGAAACCTCCTCCCCGCGCGGTCACCACTCCCAGGCGCCCCATTCCGGTATCCACCTTGAGATGGGTCCGGATGCGCCGTCCCAGGGCTTCGGCTCTGCGGGAGAAGGCTTTTGCGGTGTCCGGGTCGAACACGGTCTGGATCAGGTCCTGTTCCAGGATCTCATCCACCCGGTCCACAGGAGTGCCGCCGAAAATAAGGATGTCGGCGTCGATGCCGGCACGTCGCAGCGCTACCGCCTCGTCCAGCCGGGCCACGGCCAGGCAGTCCGCACCATTTTCCAGGGCGGCTCGGGCTGTCGGCACAGCCCCGTGCCCATATCCGTCCGCCTTGACCACAGCCATGACCCGGGTGCTTTCAGGGACCATGCGCCGGACCAGACGGCAGTTTTTCCCGATCGCTTCAGGGTCCACCTCTGCCCATACCCACAGAGGGGCTTCCCGGGACCGGGTTTCCAGAGACATCTCGCGGTGCGTATCCTGTTCTGGCATGAAGCTAGAGGACATTTTCCGGCAGCTTGCAAACATCCTGGAGCCCAAAGGCTTCTCCCACCGGTGGACAGGTCAGCGTGCCCCGGTATGCATTCAATCCATGCAGAAGCATGGGATTTTCCCTGCAGGCCCTTTCCGCGCCCTTGGAAGCGATTTCCAGGCCGTAGGCGATGGTGGCGTTGTTCAGGGCATAGGTGGAGGTTCGGGCGTAGGCTCCAGGCATGTTGGCAACGCAGTAGTGCACTACCCCGTCCCGGATATAGACGGGCTCGCTGTGAGTTGTGGGTGTGGATGTTTCAGCAAAACCTCCCTGGTCGATGGCCACGTCCACGAGCAGCGACCCCTGTTTCATGATCCCCAGGTGCTCCCTGCTGATGAGCTTGGGGGCCTTGGCGCCGGGCACAAGTACTGCCCCGATGACGATGTCTGCCTGCTTCAGAGCGTCCTCCAGGTTCTGGCTGTTGCTGAACTGGGTGAAGACGTTGGCCGGCATGATGTCGCCCAGGTATTCCAGGGTGTTCACATTGATGTCCAGAACGGTGACCCTGGATCCGAAGCCGGAGGCGGTTTTCGCCGCATTGCTGCCCACCACGCCACCGCCGATGATGAGCACATTCGACGGGAGCACTCCGGGAACCCCTGTGGGAAGCAGGCCGCGGCCGCCAAAGGGTCTGCCCAGAAAATAGGCGCCCATGAGGGGCGCCATTCTGCCGGCAACCTCGCTCATGGGTTTGAGGAGGGGGAGGGTGCCGTGGCTGTCCTGCACCGTTTCGTAGGCGATGGCGATGATCTCCCGGTCCAGGCAGGCTCGGGTCAGTTTGTCGTCCGCAGCTAGGTGGAAATAGGTGTACACGATCTGTCCCGGCTGCATGAGGGAATATTCCTCCGGCAAAGGTTCCTTGACCTTGACGATCATCTCCGCCTCTTTCCAGATGGCTTCCGCCCCCTGAATGAGCTCAGCACCGGCATCGGAGTATTCCTTGTCCCCGATACCGGAGCCCAGGCCTGCCCCTTCCTGGACAAACACCCTGTGTCCGGCCTCGATATAGGCCCTGGCCGCAGCAGGGGTGAGTCCGACACGGAACTCGTTGTTCTTGATTTCCGCCGGGCAACCGATTTTCATAGTCGATCCTCCGGTTGGCTTGAGATGTTGGTGGCCAGTCAGCCAGGTAGGCGTGACGAATGGCCGATTTGTTGAGGACTTTTTGTATGAAAATGCGTTTAACTTGCTGATTTATTGGGGGAATTATCGCGAGG
>CAYNCR010000259.1:1673-4208 GCA_964395575.1 uncultured Desulfohalobiaceae bacterium | reverse complement strand
GAATGCAGTGTAGCTGCCCTGCCGAAGGCAGGATTCAACAGGGCTCCCCGCGCACCATTTTCATGCTTGGTTGTGCCCGGGTCGGCCCGGGAATGAAGGTTATATATAGAATAAGCTCGATATTTTTCAGCGCTCCTTCAGCAATAGGTGAAGGACTATAGTCGCAAGTTCCTCGCTAATTTGATTTCGATTTGTTTACGATCTCAATGAATCTCTCCACCAACTCCGGATCGAACTGAGTGCCAGCGCAGCGGCATAGTTCCTCGACAGCTTCCTCGTGGGTCATGGCCTTCCGATAGGGGCGATCGCTGATCATGGCGTCATAGGCATCAGCTATGGCGAGTATTCTGCAAGCAAGGGGAATCTCTTCACCCTGCAATCCCCGGGGATACCCATTGCCGTCCCATCTCTCGTGGTGCTGGAGGATCCATTTCGCTATGGGATCCAGGTGCGGCATGGCCTGTGCTATTCGCTGGCCAATCTCGCAGTGATTGCGCATTTCCTCCATTTCCTTTTCAGTGAGAGAGCCTGGCTTGAAAAGGATGTTGTCGGGAATTCCCACTTTGCCCAGGTCATGGAATTGGACGAGAAGGAGCATGTCGTTAATCATGCTTTCCGACAGATTCATATACCGGGCCAAGGAATGGACCAGCTTCTGGAGACGCTCACTGTGTCCCTCAGTAATGAAATCTCTGGCCTCCAGGGCACGCATCAGGGTTTTTACCGTGCTGTTGCGGGTGCTGTCCTCCCTCTGCATTTTTTCGCGGTACATCACGTCGTCCGCCTCGCGAAACAATTTCCTCATGTCCGGGGTCTGGCTTTGCTCCGTGGCATAACCGATGGACAATGAGATGGGAATCCGCGGGTCCTTCTGGTTGTACTCGTGAACGGCCAACCTCAATCGCTGGGCCAGTTGCTCAGCCTTTTTCGTATCCGTGGTTGGCGCGAGGATTGCGAATTCATCGCCACCAATCCTGGCGACGATATCGCTGAAACGGAAGTTCTGCTGAAGAAGCTCGCCCGTGTTGGCTAACAGCTCGTCACCGGATTGATGCCCCAATGTATCATTAATGAATTTAAAGCCGTCCAAGTCACAGATAATTATGCTAATAGGGCAGTAACGTCCATCCTGAAGGCGATTCATCTCTTCCTGAAAGAAATTCCGATTGTATAATCCGGTCAATGTATCATGAAAACTCATGTAATTGAGCTTTTCTTCAAAATGCTTTCTTTCAGTTATATCCAGCATGGTAATTAATACTTGTGTTTCATAATCACCTTGTATGAGTGAACAAGATAAAAGGAAAACATAGTTTTGAAAATTGTAATCATTATATAGATTTATTCTTGCTTCTACATGTCTATAGTTTTTACCATGTTGGAGTGTGTTGCAAATACATTCTCCAATAGCGCATTGGTCAAAATGGGTATTTGTACAGCAATTTTGGGCTGAGTTGTAATAATAGGGACAGTTTATGACTTCAGCTAAAATGTGTCCTCTCAAATCTTTATTCGACGAGTTGAAAAATTCATTGGTGTACTGATTATGTTTTACAACTCGATAATTGTTGTCCAAGACTATCATTATGATCGGGGCATTATCATATATGGCAGCAAGCTCCTCCTTTGTCTTGCGGAGCTTCTGGGTTGCGTTCTTTTTCTCCAGACTGATGCTCAGATTGAAGGCCAGCTTTTCCAGCAAGGTAAGCGTTTGAGAGGTGAACACGTTCTTTTGTGAATCATTGAGCTGAAGCAACCCGAATACTTCTGAACCGCTCTTGAGAGGAATCAGGGCCACGGATTCATAGCCTTGGCTGTGGCAGTTTGTGCACAGTTGGGCATCGTAGGACCCATTCTCAGCGGATTTCAGCAACTCACTCGTGCTGTTGGTGAAAAAGCTGCCGTATTCCGTAAAAAAGGGGAGTTGGGGATTGTAACGACCGCTGAGCACTTTTCCGCACATGCCTTCCAGCATCGGGTTATCCGTAGTGCTGTCCCAAACCTTTTTGCCTTGTGGATCCACTGCACAAAGGTTGTTTTCAGTTTGAATGTGGTTCGTTGAAAAGCCTGACGTGTGGAGATAGGGAAAATGATCGTTCTCTTTCATGCGTATCCCTACAGCTTCACACCCAGACCAGTTTTGGAGCAGCCATGTAACCTCTGTTATCAGATCATGCAGATCATTGATCTTATTAATGAGGCTCAGAATGCTGATGGTCGCCTCACGCTTTTGATATTCCTCAAGCTCTTGAATCCGCTTTTCCAGTTTGGAATATGTCTGTTGCTCGGTCATGGTAACTGCCTTTGTTGGGTTCACGAGAGAAATGAACAAAACGTTCTTGGAGATTTTTTGAACTGTCTCGCCCTATAACCTCACCTCAAGGCGTAGACAAAAATTCCGGACACAAGAGAGAATGATCTTTTACTAGACTTCAGCATGGAGGAGCATTTCTTCTCAAACGGTCCGGAGCACCTATGTAGACCCTAACCACGGCCAGCTCTTGGATAAGGTTGCCAGTGGCTTGCGGTGTTTCA
>CAYNCR010000259.1:0-1573 GCA_964395575.1 uncultured Desulfohalobiaceae bacterium | reverse complement strand
GTTTCATCTCGGCTTCGTAAGGGTGCCCTTGGACAGGCCAGCGACAAGTGTCTCCGGTTTCCATGCTTTTGCTCACCGGATGGGTGAGTCATTCACCGCCGAGAGGGACGCTGTAGATCAAAGAGATGATTTCCGAGCCCGGATTGATCTCTCCAAGTCCGGCATTGGAGACGTGTCCGAAGCGGACCCCGATCCTCGAGGAATTCGGCAGCTCATAACTGAGCTTCACCGCGGAGCGAAATTCCAGGGTGCTTCCCAGTGCCATCCCGCCATTCTGGTGATAAAGGCCGCACCCGAAGCTGGGGGTAAGGACCACGGAGCGGGAAAGAAAAAAATCCTTGAGTATTCCACCGGAAAGGTAGACCTCCTCTTCAGTCCCGGCCAGGGTCAAATAGGTCCCGATGCCGTAAGCCCCAAGCGGGGGACGGTAATCGATCAGCCCGTACACCTTGGGGTCATTGTCCATGATGTTGAATACACCCGCTCCGACTCCGAGGTAGGATGTCCTTTGACCGTACGCGGATGCGGAAAAGAGCAGAAGGACGAGGATGAGCAGGCAGCATCCCCCAACGCGACCCGGATGGATGTCCCGTATCATTGTGCTGCTCCAAATTGCTTGTGCCGGGAATCGAGGGAAACAATCCTTGGCGTTGACAGGGTGTTTTCGAAGAGCCCCAAAGTCTTTGCAAGACGTGCGCAAGGAGGATCACTCATGTGAGGGCTTCTCGAAGGCCCGGTCTGTGCCGTCCCTGGGGCGTTGAGGGAGCAATGATCAGGATTTGCAACCTCAAGCCCTGTTTGCCATACCCCATCCAGATAGGCAATAAGCCCTCGGCCTCCATAATTTCCTGTACGTCCTAGACACAGTTGATCACCCCAAGTCGAGCAAGCTCTGGCCTTCTCGTCGTAGGCGGTGCCACAGCATGGCCCTGGAATGGTGCGAACGTATCAGGGAGGGGAAGGAGCGCATTGACCTTTTGTACCACACCGTGGTATGAATGTGGGAAAATTCAGAGAAAGTGCATATGGATAGCAGCGAATTCTCCGCCTATCGGAGACGATTGAACAAAACCCAGAAGCAGCTGGCTCAATTGCTGGGCACGTCGGTCAAGGCCGTGCACAGCTATGAGCAGGGATGGCGCTCCATCCCCGTGCATGTGGAAAGGCAGCTGCTCTTTCTGGTCACCAGAAAGAACGGCGGGCACGAAGATCACCGTCCGTGCTGGGAGGTTATGGACTGTCCCACGGAAAGGATGGAGAACTGCCCGGCCTGGGAGTTCCAGGTGGGGACTCTTTGCTGGTTCATTAGCGGAACCATCTGCAACGGACACGTGCACAGGGACTGGAAGGAAAAGATGGCTGTATGCCGGAGGTGCAAAATGTTCATCTCGATGTTGTAAGGGGTGGGCCCCAATAGTGGTTTGCTCAAAAACATACAACCGACATTCCCGGGCCGACTCGGGCTCAACCAAGCATGAAAATGGTGCGAGGCGAAGGCGGGTGGACGCTGAAGCGCGGGTTTCATCCCGGTGTCCAGTGCAGGGAAGGGCGCACGCTGAGCGACTCATGCCCG
>CAYNCR010000258.1:0-4212 GCA_964395575.1 uncultured Desulfohalobiaceae bacterium | reverse complement strand
CCTCAAGCGGTTCCAACAAGGCCAAGGTGTATTATGAAACCCAGCGAAGCGCTCCTCCCGCCTTCGCCTCGCAGCAATTGCCCAACAAATCAGCAAGTTAAAAGTATTTTCATACAAAAAATCCTCTTGAATAAGGCATTTTGAAGAAACAGGGGGATCTGACGGGAACCCCGCAAACCCAGGGAGAAGAGCCATGCAATCGTTATCCGGAAAAGCCCTCCTCGTTTTGGGGACCGTTGTGGTTGGCCTCGCGTTTCTGGCCAATCCGGGATTGAGTCAGAAGTCCAAGGCCCTGCAGGGCGTTGACACCGTCAAGGCTGTTTTCGACGTCAGAAGCGGTGATCCGGGCTTTCTGTACTCGCACCTCCATCTGGTGTATACCACGCACAAGGACCAAATGGTCAGAAGCTCGGATGAGAGCCCCCAGTTCGCTGTTGTATTCATGAGCCGATCGGTTGTTCCCCTCTCCCGAAACAGAGACCGGTTCAGCGCGGAGGAAAGGGAAACCCTGGACAAGATGGACGACCTCCTGGTCAAGATGGACAAAGCGGGAATTACCCTGGAGGTCTGCGAGGTTGCCCTGGGCTCCCAGGATGTGGATCTCGATTCCATTCCTTCGGAGGTCGAGCCCGTACGCAACGGCTGGGTTTCCTCCATCGGCTATCAGGCCAAGGGGTACAGCCTGGTTCCGGTGTATTGAACGCGGCCATTCCCGGAACGCTTCTACGCAATTTCGTTTATCAAGCCATAGCCGGCTTCTGCTCCGTGCCGCACCCGGATGCCGCAGAGGCCATCCTCTCCGGCATGGCGAGGCGGAGTCGTGGGGTTCCGATAACGCGCCCGTGGGCAAGCTATGATTTGTAGGTCTTGAGCAGGGATTTGTACACCCGGGTCAGTTGAATGAAGTCCGATTGCTCCCCTCCCCGGTCCGGATGCATCTCCTTGGCCTTTTTCCTGTAGAGCCGAATGAGCTCCCTGCGGTCCATTTTCTTCAGCTCCGTCTCGGAGACCCCGAAGAGCCTCCCCGCCTGGTCCAGCTCCGTTGTGGGGCCCTGTTTCGAGGCCCGGGCGAAGGCCTCCCGCTTGCGGGCGAAAAAGTCCTGCCTGAGGCGATGCAGGTGTTCACTCGCCGGAGCCTCGGAAAAGGAGTAGTCGAAGTACATGATCGCGTAGCGGACCAGATAGGGATGCAGCCAGGCCGAAGGCGGCTCTTCCCCCAGGAAGGACTCGTCCCGGTTCAGCTCGCAAATGTCCTGCAGAAAGCAGGTGTCCAGGGTTTGCTGGTCCAGGGCCTGGGGCATCACCCCGGCGTAGATCTCGGAGAAATAGCGGCGCAGATTGAGAAAGGAGAACACGTAGGCGCTGTATTCCCGCATGGGGAGATTGGCTTCCATGCGCAGGAGGTACTGCTCGATCTCGTCCCGGGACATGTACAAAAGCGGCCGGTAGAGCTTGAGCAGGGAGCTGAAATCGAGCCCGCTCTGGTCCATGACTCCCAGGCGCAAGTAGTTGATCCTGCGCTTGTCCACTATGTGGAGCCGGTTCTGCAGGTACTCCTTGTCGCAATCATTCAATCGCCGGGGACGCCTCTTCCCCCGGCTCTTCCAGACGAATCCCCTCAGGGCGTGACGTATTTCCGGATGGACAAAAGGCCAGAACAGATCCTCCAGCTCCGAGTTGCCCGGATCCAGGCCTTCCTCCCTAAGGACATCCTCCACGGCCTGGTGGATGTAAAAGCTGTTCCCGCCGGGGTACTCGATGTATTCCCCGGGATCCGCGCCGAGATGCAACAGATCGCGACAGACGAACCGCCCTTCGCGCTCGACGGATTCCCGGATAATGTAGCGCCGTTCCTCCCCCTGCCCCACTCTGGCCATATACATGCCGCGCCTCCTCCCCTGGGGCTCGTTGACGGGTCCCGGCCGGGGTTTGCGATTCTTCCCCATATTCTACCGGATGTTTGAAGAATGTGACAACGTGAAGATAACAGGCAACCGCGAAGCGTTGGGTGGGAGCAGCCCCCCACATGAAGAACATCAGAAAATACAGAGCCGGAGCTGCGAAGCAAGGATATCCCGCGAAGGTCTTTATGCGTATTTCGCGGACACCACGCGAGTCGACTCCCACGAGGGAACCGGCGCTGATGCCCTTCCATATTGCACCCGACAGGTATATCCTGACTGGCATCAGTGTGCGATAAGAGGTGCCACTCAGGCCACTGAAACACTTTGTGCAAGGAGGGAAACATGGACTATTTTCACGACATCGAGTCCTTGTTCGAAGGGTGGAACCAGGCCCTGCAAAGCGGCGATTCGAACCGGATAACCGATCTGTACGCCTTCAATGCGGTTCTTGTGCCCACGCTCTCCAATCGGGTCCGAGTCGGGCACGCCGAAATCCAGGACTATTTCCGCGGATTTCTGGCCAAGCATCCCTCGGGCGCCAGAGTGGAACAGAGCAATATCCGGGTCTACGGCGACACAGCCCTCAACTCCGGGATCTATGTCTTCGCCTTTTCTCCTCCAGACCAAGAGCCCTCTCCCGTACGGGCCAGATTCACCTTCGTCTATCACTGGCACGGGGACAGCTGGCTCATTGTGGAGCATCATTCCTCCCTGATGCCGGAGGAAGGGCGGCAAGAGGAGAAACCGCAGCGAGCGGACATTCAGGATTAGCCTGGCCATTCTGTTCAACGAGCTCCAGACCCCAAAAGGCAAGCTTATATGCGCATCGTTCTTATATCGGCCAACACAGAGCAGATCACCATGCCTGTGCTGCCCATCGGGATGGCCAGAGTGGCGGCAGCCGTGGAGAATGCGGGGCACGAGGTCAAAATCCTCAACCTGATGCGGCCCGAACATGTGAGCGATTCCCTGGACGAGGCCCTGCGCGGCTTTGAACCGGAGGTGATCGGAATATCCGTGCGCAATATCGACGACCAGCACAGGGAGTCCCCCAATTTCCTCCTGCCGCCGGTCAAGGGAATCGTGGAGGAATGCCGGCGTCTGAGCCGGGCGACGCTGGTTCTGGGCGGCCCTGGGTACAGCATATTCCCGGAAGAAGTGCTGGAGTATCTGCAGGCGGACTACGGCATTCGCGGCGAGGGCGAGCACGCCTTCCCGCTCCTGCTGGACAGGCTCGAACGGGGCCTGAGCCGGTCCGATGTGCCGGGGCTCGTATCGCCCCGGGAAGGAGAGAGGCAAGAACCGCGGCGCATTCGCAACCTGGACGGCTATCCCCTGCCCCAGCCGGACAAGCACCTGTTGATTCCCGCCGAGGAGAACCGGGAGGAGCTCTGGGTCCCGTTCCAGACCAGGCGCGGATGCCCCATGTGCTGCAGCTACTGCTCCACCCCCCTCATTGAGGGCGACTTCATCCGCCGCCAGTCAGTCGCCGCGGCAGTGGCCAATCTCAAGGCCTATGCGGCAGCCGGATACAAGCGGTTCTTCTTTGTGGACAACACCTTCAATCTGCCGCCCTCGTACGCGGAAGCCCTCTGCGACGCCATCATCGAGGCGGGACTGGATATCGCCTGGCAGGCCATTATCTATCCCGTCCGCATCAATCCGCGCCTTGCGAAAAAAATGGCCCGGGCCGGATGCGTCGGGGCGGGGCTCGGATTCGAAAGCGGCAGCCCCGGTATCCTGAGGGCGCTGAACAAGCGGTTCTCCCTGGAGGATGTGCGACACACGGCCACGGTGCTGGCGGATCAGGGCATATCGCGGATGGGGTTTCTCCTGCTCGGCGGCCCCGGAGAGACCAGGGAGACCGTGGAGGAAAGCATCGCGTTCGCCGACTCCCTGAACCCAGAGCTTATGAAGGTAACTCCCGGGATACGTGTCTATCCACATACCGCCCTTGCCGAGCAGGCCATCGCGCGGGGGCTCGCCAAAAGCCATCGGGACCTGCTGCATCCCACCTTCTATCTGGAGCCCGAGCTCGAGGGCTGGCTGCAGGAGAAGGCGGCCCGGCTCGTGGAGGAAAGGGAGAACTGGCAGATGTAGGGCCCTTATCCGCCATCCTCCAGCACGATCTCCCTCTTCAGGAAGAGAACAGAATCTGATCCCCAGCGGTGTCTCGAGGAAGAGCATGCCGGTTACGAACCTGCCTCCAAGGCTCATTCGGATCAGACGAACCGATTGCGCAGGAAGGCGAGCAGTCTTTCGTGCCAGGCATCCGGCCGGTCCAGATAGCAGGGATGCCTGGCCCCTT
>CAYNCR010000257.1:0-4226 GCA_964395575.1 uncultured Desulfohalobiaceae bacterium | reverse complement strand
GCGGTTAAAACTTGGCAGCAGCATCATTTTGTAGTAACGTAGCTACAAATATTGCTGCAAGGAGGCCGACCATGAGTAAAACAATGACCAGTCGTGAATTCAACCAACATGCCAGCCAAGCCAAAAAGGCAACCAAGCAGGGTCCAGTATTTATTACAGAACGGGGAAAACCCTGCCATGTGCTGCTTAGCATTGAGGAATATCACAGGCTGACCAGACAGGAGAAAAATATTGCAGACCTGTTGAGCATGCCCGGATCTGAGGATGTTGAGCTAGAGATCCCCAGAATGGAGGATCTTTCTCGAGCGGCGGATCTGAGCTGATGTACCTGTTGGATACAAATGTTGTCTCCGAGTTGAGAAAGATTCGTCAGGGCAAGGCGGACTCGGGGATTGTGCGCTGGGCCGAAGGAGTCGCCAGCAGTGATTTATATCTCTCCGTGATAACTGTTCAAGAGCTGGAAATAGGGATTTTGCTGGCTGAGAGACGTGACCCGGAGCAAGGAAAAATTTTGCGCGTTTGGTTCGAAGAGAGGGTCCTCCCTGCCTTCAGACATCGTATCCTTCCAGTAGATACACGAATTTCCCGGTGCAGCGCCAAGCTGCATGTGCCTGACCCCAGACCGGTTCGAGATGCCTTTATCGCAGCTACTGGGATGGTCTACGGCATGACGGTCGTGACCCGCAATGTCCATGATTTCGAGCCCATGGAGGTAGCCTTGATAAATCCTTGGGAAAAATGAATCCATGCCTGGAATAAAAGGTACTCTTATCAGCGAAGATCAGCGCAATCAGTTTACCCCGTGAAACAAAGCGGCAGCTTTCACGACAGTGGTTTCACCGGGGCGGTCAAAACTCTTCTCTCTTCTCTTTTAAATTCCTGATCAGCGGTTCAAACTCTTCCGTCTTTCTTAATAGATAACCCATCAGCGGTTGAATCCATTATGACCAACTATCCCTACCAAGAGGAATCCTATGCTATCATCGGCGCTGCCATGCGGGTCTATAACGAGCTCGGGCCCGGATTCCTGGAGGCGATCTACCACGATGCCCTGAAGATCGAGCTTGAGCTCAGCAATATCCCTTTTGAGTCGGAAAAGCCGCTGGTCGTCTACTACCGAGGGCACCAGCTGCCGCATACCTATGCGGCGGATCTGATCTGCCATGAAAGGATCCTCCTTGAGCTGAAAGCGGCAAAGGAGATAGACGATGGCCACCTGGCCCAGGTGCACAACTACCTCAAGGCCACCGGCCTGGCCCTGGGTTACCTGATCAACTTCGGGCACCGGGACAAGCTGCAGTGGCAGCGGGTGCTCATGTCGGACAATCTCATTGAGGAAGAGCTCTGATATCAGCGTTTAAGAGAGGAAACCACCCCAGTGAAATGGCAGACCCAGTGAAACCCTACTATGCAGGAAATCCTTACGGATTTGTTTCACCAGGCAGGAATTTCACGGGGCAGGCAGATCTCACAGATCTCCGCTGATATTGACAAATGGAGAACGAAGAAGTCGGAGTAATTCATGGGCAAACTCACCGTTGAATATCCGGAAAACATGGTGGCCGCCCTCAATCAGACCCGTGAGTCCTTTGAGCGGGAGGCCAAAATAGCCATGGCGGCTAAATTGTATGAGCTTGGCAGATTGACCTCTGGCCAGGCTGCCAAGCTTGCCGGAATGAGCAGAATCGGATTTTTGCTGGAATGCCCCAATTACGGTGTCCCTAGCGTATCCTGGGACCGGGATGAAATAGAGGCTGAATTCGATATCTCATGAAGAGTTCCTGTCTGATCTCCAATACCGGTCCTCTCCTGGCCTTGTCCGGCGCTGGGCATTTGGACTTGTTGCCCAGTCTTTATGCTCGGGTCTTGATTCCGGATGCAGTCGATTACGAGTTGCTGCGCAGGGCACGCAAGATCGCCAGAACTGTCTATGGATTGAACGTGCTGGGTACAGTCAGGATCTTGCTCGAATCCAAGAAGGCGGGCCTTATTGAGAAAGTGGAAGATGTCCTGATCGCAATGCGAGACAATGGCTATTGGATTCATGAGGATATAGTTGACTACGCACTGAAGACGGCAGGAGAGCGCTGATTGCCCTTTGGAATGGAAGGATATGCGTTCTTACTTTTAACTTTCCAAAATGCTCTTGACGCAAAGTGTGAAGTTGAGGTCGTGAGGCGATCAGCGAAGATCAGTTTATCCCGTGAAATGTTAACCCCGTTTAACCATCTTTTGTTTAACTGGGGCACGTAGTGCCCTGCGAAGCAGGATTTCACTGGGACGCAATCAGTTTACCCTGCATGCCACGTATACTTCCTGCTCCGTGAACCAACTCTGAAAGAGTTCCCGAAAGGGGTTCACTGGGGTCTTCCAGTATACTGGGGTGAAACAAAGCGGCAGCTTTCACGACAGTGGTTTTACCGGGGCGGTTAAAACTCTTCTGTCTTTTCTAAAAGATGATCTATCAGCGGTTAAGAAAGGAAACCGCAGATCTCGCAGATCTTCGCAGATAAGAAATAAGCTCTTCTGATCAGCGCCAATCAGCGTAATCAGCGGTTAAAACTCTTCTGTCTTCCATTAAAAGCAGAGAATATATATGAAATATATGGAATTCTGGAATTACCGAATTAAGAGATTGTAGCCAATATGAATTACAAGAGCTTTGAAGAGTTGCCCTGTTGGCAAAAGGCCAGAGAACTGTGTCAGGAAGCTTTTGTACTTATAAGTCACGGAAAGCTTGCCAAGGACTTTAGCCTCAAAGACCAGATATGGAGATCCGCAGGATCAGTCATGGATAACGGACCGATAACGGATAACAGATAACGGTTAATAACCGATGACAGGCCACCGCCCATGTCCATCTATACCTTTGAAGACCTGGATTGCTGGATAGCCTGCGCAAGTGATTAAGGGTTAAGTTGCCTGTAGTTAAGAATAAGGTGAATGATATGCCAACAATACATTTCGAATTGGATCCTTCTTTATTTGGGTCATTGAGACTTTCTCCAGATGAGTTTGCTAGAGAAATGAGAATAGCAGCTGCAGTACAATGGTATTCAGAAGGAAAGGTATCTCAGGAAAAGGCTTCTGAGTTGGCAGGGCTTTCTAGGATTGAATTTTTGGAAGAGTTGCGTAATCGCAATGTCTCAGCCTGTCAGGCAAGTTTGGAAGAATTAAGAGAAGAAATACATGGATAGTAAGTTTTGGGTAGCCAATGCTTCTCCTTTGATTCTACTGAGCAAGGCAAAAAGCTTATATATATTACCCAGCTTGCTAGAATCAGTGATAATTCCGTCCGCGGTAACAAGAGAAATTGGAGCTAAGAAGGAAGGTGTGTCTCTTTTAGAAGAAATAAAAAAACATGACAAATTTCTGATTAAGGGAGATATAGACGTCCCAAACGACATTTTGGCTTGGGACCTAGGAGTAGGAGAGACACAAGTCCTTGTATATGGTAAGCGGTATGGTGCAGATCGAGTGATATTGGATGATTTGGAAGGCCGCCGTTGTGCAAAGGTTATTGGCGTAGCAACAATCGGCACTCTTGGACTTGTAGCTCGAGCAAAAAAGTTAGGAGCTTTGGATCAAGCACGTCCGGTTATAGAACAACTATGTCAACATGGTCTTTATGCAACAACAGACTTATTAAATTGGATATTCAATGAAGTTGGTGAATGATACTCAGTTATCAACAAGAAACTTTTCTTTCGCTATGCTAGCTTGGAAATTTCTTATGAATCACACTTTGTAGCTTTTTTGAGTTTTTATCTTCACTCCTTCACACTTTTGAACGTTCTACCTTTAGTACTTTCGCACTTTCGAACCTGCACACTTTCAAACCTTTAACTAACGTAAGATTACAAAATACGCTTGCCGCGTTGAGTGTAGAAAAATTTGGTGAATTGAGGAATTAAGGGATTGGGGAATTATGAATTACAAGAGCTTTGAAGAGTTGCCTTGCTGGCAGAAGGCACGTGAACTTAGCCAGAAGACCTTCAAGCTGATCAACAAAGGACAATTTTCAAGGGACTACAGCCTCAAAGATCAGATATGGAGATCTTCTGGTTCTGTGATGGATAATGTAGCTGAAGGCTTTGATGATGGTTCTTTGAAAGAGTTTGTACGCTTTCTCGGGTATTCCCAAAGGTCATGTGGAGAGGTGCAGTCACAATTATACCGAGCTCTGGACTGTGCCTACATCAGCCAGGAAGAATTCCAAGATGTAT
>CAYNCR010000256.1:0-4242 GCA_964395575.1 uncultured Desulfohalobiaceae bacterium | reverse complement strand
CGGACATATGCCATTCACACATTGGTTAAGTGGTTAATTTGGACTTACCATAATCAGCGCCCAGGGCAAAAGCTTTTTTGATCATGTATTACAGGGCAGGATCTACCATTTTGAGCCCAGATGTTCAACTCATTCGTCCAAAAGAAACACACCTATTGACATGCCCGGAGCTTCTTTGTAAAAAGGTTAAACCATTAGCCTCAACTGATGCGGAGCCGAGTGAGCGCTTGCGAGCCCATCCGTTGAAGGACGTATTCAAGACGCGAACCATTTCCGCACGGCTTTTCCAATAACAGTGTTAACCATCGATATCGGAATTCATCAGAGCCCGGAGCAATGCGATATCGCTACCCATGCCACGGGATCGGGCCTTCGCAAGGGCCGGTTTCAGGCGCTGTCCAGGCGCAAAACGAATCCGCGGGCAAGGGGGGCATCCCCCTTCAAGGGAATAAGAACCCTTAAATCGCGAAGGAGGTGCGTATGCGTCGGTATCTCGCCCTTATTGTAGCCCTGATCTTCGGGCTCTGCGTCTTCGCCGGGACAGCCTCGGCGATGAAGCGGTCCAAGTTCGGGCAGGACGACCGCCACGAAATGGCCAAGGATGTTGACTTCGAAGCATCCGACAAAACCTTTGACTGGAAGATGGTCATGCCCTGGTCCGAGGGCCTCCTCTTCTACGACGTGGCCCAGCACTTCTGCGACACCGTGCGCCTGCTCACGGCGGGCAAGGTGGACATCACGCCCTACTCCGCCGGAGAGATCGTGCCCGCCATGCAGTCCTTCGAAGCGGTGCAGAAGGGCACCGCTGAAGTGGGCCACGACTGGCCCGGGTACTGGAAGGGCAAGAACGAGGCCTTTGTGGCCTTCGCCTCCGTCCCCTTCGGACTGGACAAGGAAGGCTACAATATCTGGCTCTATGAGCGCGGCGGCGCGAAAATGATGGACAACCTCTACGGCGAGTACAACATGAAGGCCCTGCCCGGCGGCAATGTGGGCCAGGAGCTCGGCTTCTTCTCCAACAAGCGGGCCACCTCCCCCAAGGACTTCAAGGGCCTGCGCCTGAGGACCCCCGGGTGGTGGATGGACATCATGACCAACTTCGGCGCCTCCGTGAGCCCCCTGCCCGGCGGCGAGGTCTATCTGGCCCTGGAGCGCGGCGTGGTTGACGCGGCGGAGTTCTCCTCCCCGGCCATCACCTATCCCATGGGCTTCGACCAGGTAACGGAATACGTGATCGAGCCCGGCGTGCATCAGCCCTCCTGCCAGAATGCCCTGTTCTTCAACAAGGACGCCTGGAACAAGCTGCCCAAGCAGTACCAGGAGATGATGAAGATCGCCGCCAAGGAGACCCAGCTGTGGTCCCAGGCCTGGCAGGAGAATCTGAACGCCAAGGCCATCCACGCCCTCCAGGACAAGGTCGAATTCGTCAAGATGGACAAGGAAACCCTGATCGAGATGCGCAAGGAAACCAAGGAATATCTGGATAATGAGGTTAAGGAGCGCAGCGACAGGGCCAAGAAGGTCCTCAACTCCCAGGAAAAGTTCATCCAGGAATTCGACATCTGGCGCAAGATGCGCAGCGGCGTGAACGAGCCCATCCCGTACGAGGAGTACATGGAGGGCAACTTCTGGTACTATGAATAAGCTGGAAGCGTCAGCACTCTAGGTGCGAAAACCCCGGGGGAGGCTCCCTCCCCCGGGCCACTACTGTGCCCTGCCAAGGAGACCCTATGCTGGACAGGATCATACGCCCCATCGACACAGTACAGGAATGGTTCGGATTCATTGTGGCCTTCCTCATCTGGCCCATGCTCTTCATCACGGTCTATGAAGTCTTCATGCGCTACGCCTTCAACTCCCCCACAACCTGGGGCTTCGAGGCGACAACCTTCACCTACGGGCTCCATTTCATTCTGGGGCTCGGGTACACCTATCTCTACGACGGCCATGTCCGGGTCAGCGTCTTCGTCAACCTGCTCAGGCCCGGAAAACGAGCCCTCATCAGCCTGCTTTGCCATCTGGTCATTTTCATCCCGGTATACATCGGACTCACTTTCGGAACGATCGAATACGCCATCTCCTCCATCCAGGATCTGGAGCACAGCTGGACCGCCTGGTCACCGCCCATCTATCCCTTCAAGACCCTCATGGCGCTCGGCTTTTTCATGCTCCTGCTCCAGGGTGTTTCCGCAACCTGCAAGGACATCCGGACCCTGATGCGCGGCGAGGGATAGGCGCTGCAAAACACCAAGGCATCGCGCGCGACGCTCAAACACTGCCATACAACCAGCAAGGTGATTGACTATGAGTCCTGAACTGATGACCGCCGCCATGTTCATCACCCTCATCCTGCTCCTGTGTCTGGGCCACCCCCTGGCCTTTACCCTGGCCGGAGTGGCCACCCTGTACGGGTTGATCGACAACGGCTTTATGATCGCTCCCCTGATGGGCATGTTCTCCAACAACATCTGGGGGCTGATGGAAAACTACGTCCTGGTGGCCATTCCCCTGTTCATCATGATGGCCCAGCTCCTGGATCGCTCACAGGTGGCGGAAAAGCTCTTCGACGTGCTCTATCTGGTCCTGGGCCAACTCAAGGGAGGCCTGGGCCTGGCCGTGGTTGTGGTGAGCACGGTCTTCGCCGCCACAACCGGAATCATCGGCGCCTCGGTGGTGACCATGGGCCTCTTGGCCGGACCGCCCCTGCTGAACAAGGGCTATCAAAAAGAACTAACCAGCGGCATCATCTGCGCCGCGGGGACACTGGGGATCCTTATTCCGCCCAGCATCATGCTCGTGGTCTACGGAGGCCTCACAGGCATGCAATCCACTTCCGTGGGCAAGCTCTTCGCCGGGGCGATCATCCCCGGAATCGTCCTGTCCGGTCTCTACTTCATCTATATTTTTACCCGCTGCACCATCAATCCCTCCCTGGGCCCCTCCATCACCCAGGAGGAGGCCGCCAAGTGGAGCTTCGGCCGCAAGATGGCCCTGACCCTGCTCTATCTGCTGCCCCCGCTGGGTCTCATTTTCATGGTCATCGGCACCATCCTCATCGGCGTGGCCACGCCCACCGAAGCCGCCGGAATGGGAGCCCTGGGCGCCCTGATCCTGGCCCTGGCCAACAGAGCGGTCACCTGGGACGTGATCAAACAGTCCAGCGTCAAGACCATCCGCATCACCTGCATGGTCATGCTCCTCTTCGTGGGCGGCAAGATGTTCAGCACTGTGTTCATGAGCATGGGCGGCGGGGAAGTGATCAACGACATGCTCGTGGGCAGCGGGTTGAACCGCTGGGTCTCCCTGGGAATCATGATGCTCATCATGTTCGTCATGGGCATGTTCATCGACTGGACCGCGATTCTGTTGGTCACCGTGCCCATCTTCATGCCAGTCGCTCTTGAGCTCAACTTCGATCCGCTTTGGTTCTCCATGCTCATGTGCGTCATGCTGCAGACCTCCTTCCTTACTCCCCCCTTCGGGTATGCCCTGTTTTACTTCTTCGGGGTGGCGCCCAGTGAGTTCACCATGATCCACATCTATAAAGGGGTGGTCCCCTTTCTCGGGCTGCAGCTGATCGGGCTGTTCATTCTGGTCATGTTCCCCTCCCTGGTCACATGGCTGCCGATGCTCGCCTTCGGGTAGCCAGCTAGCCCGGAATATGAGATGATTATTCTTAGAGAGCACAACCCATACACAGGACACAAAGGACGGGAGCTATGCGACCGGAAATGCAGAAAATCGTCTTCGCCACGGATCTGAGCCAGGATGCGGCCTCCGTTTTCCGCTATGCGGTCAGCCTAGCGGAAAAATACCAGGGCCGCATCCACGTGATCCACGTGATCGAGCCCTTGGAGGGCTTCGCCCAGAGCCTGGTGGATGCCACCCTGGGCGAGGAAAGATCCAGGGAAATCCGGGAACAGAAGAAACAGGAGCTCTTTGAGGACATCCGGCAGCGTGTGCAGACCTTTTGCCGCGAGGAGGTCTGTCGGCTCGTCGATCCCAAGGACGATCCCGTGGTCGAGATCGAGGTCCGGGAAGGTCAGCCCACGGACCAGATCCTCAAATACAGTGCCTCGATTCAGGCCGACCTGATCGTTCTCGGCGCGCACCGCAGGGTGGGAACAACGCATCTGTTCGGGTCCACCGCCCGCAACGTGGTTCACGAATCCCATGTTCCCGTCCTTGTGGTGAACTTCAGGAACGAGGACTCTTGACACTCCGGGCTGTTAGACCTCCAAA
>CAYNCR010000255.1:0-4292 GCA_964395575.1 uncultured Desulfohalobiaceae bacterium | reverse complement strand
CCTCGCGCCGTATCTCCTGTTCATTCAAACTGTTGGCCATATTTTCATACAAAAACCCTCATTCCCGGGCCGCCCCGGCACAACCAAGCATGAAAATGTCGCGAGGCGAAGGCGGGTGGATGCTGAAGCTCAGGTTTCATCCCGGGTTTCACATTATGGAATACGCAAAACCCCATCGCCAATCCCGGAATTACGTCCGTTGAAACAGGACTCAAATGGTGTGAATGATGACCATCGAGCATTTCGGTATCGAGCACGAAGGGTTGAGAATATCACATATGGATGACAACAATACTTATCAGCAAAGCAAGAATAAGCGCAGGCTGCAGAATGCGGATTCCCCACTCAAGCCTGTGTTGGAGAACTCTTTTGTCATAGAGGAAGGCAGCTCGCACTGCGATCGTTGTCAATATTGCCAGGAGCAACCAAAAATAGGTGAAGTAATAGACATAATCCATGGTCATGAGGTACCCGATATTGGGCAGCTGGTTCCCAGTCATCGTGCTTAGGGAAACAGTCGTCAAAAGGAGGATTATGCCCAGATTCAATCGTGCTGCGAAAGGCGGGCCTTCCGGAAAAATAAAGGTCATGGAGTATCCCAAAAGAAACACGAAAAACAAGGGGATGGCATTCTTGAAGAAGTAGCTGGAGGCATTCCGTTTGATTTGCGCGAACACATTGAAACGGGAATAGGTTATTCCGGTTTCGGCTTCGGAGATGAACAAACGCGGATTGCCCAATGTGGAGTCAGCCATGCCGATATCCGTAAAGGTCAAAACATTTAAAAGACTCCATTTATCCTCGCCATTGAATCCAGAATGCTCTTGTATACGCTTTAAGAGATGACTGCCTCGGTGCCGCTGCATTCCGATATCATCAGCCACAAAGATCAGATGTTCTCGATCTAGGGCCTTATGCCGCAGGCGTATACGCAGAGTCTGAGAGTCAAAGGGATATTGATGGAATTGGAAAGGCTCCTGGAATTTGGCCTTAATTCTGTAAACTCTGTAGCTCATGCCATCCACATGTGTAACACGTAACGGCTCCTGCTGACCCAAATTTACATTGCTGTTAAAAAATTCTATTTGCGAATAATCTAAAGGAGTTTTATGGCGAAACCAAACATAAAAATCAGCAGTAAACTCTTCATCTTTTTGATCTATATGTGTTAATTCATTAATATCCAATCCGGTATAAACCACATCAGTTTTAAAATATAAAGTATCACGAAATGAAATCAACTTATTTTCTTGCTTTTGCTTTTTGACATCAAGTATTCTGTCTGGATTATGAACAGGTGTTAATTGAACTGGAGCAGAGACTAAATGAGTCCGTTCATAGTACCCAAAAGGTGAAGGGTTGAAAGCGTCTCCCTTTTCATCAAAATATATCTTGCCGGTTATTCCGTGATAACTCTTTTGTGGCGTATTGTAACTTTGCAACATATCCCGGACTTGTTTGCGGAGATCTTTTAATGAGCTATCAAGATTGGTGTTTGCTAAAGCGTCCACCACAACTCCGGCAGCGTCGTAACTTGTTGCGGCCAGAGCGTCGGGCTTGCGCTCATATTGATCAACGAACTCCCTGTGAAACTTCTGGGCTTTTTTGTTGGCCACATCCCGAATAAAATAGGTTGTCGTATAGATACCATCAGTATAATCCCCGGCTTCCGCTGTTTCATTTATTCTTGAGTCCACCTCCTCGGGAAAAGTTCCCAATCCTACAGCGTCCCCCCCAAACACGGGAATATCCAATCCCGCATTTCGAATGTACTTAACAAATTCAGCTGCTTCCTGATCGAGCAAGGCAAGATATAATGCTTCAGGCTGCGAACCATTGTGTAGACTATCCGAGATAGACTTTAACTTCTGGGATGTTGTATCACTTTTGGAATCGATTTTATAATTCTTTTTCACCTCAAGATCCATTTCCTGAGCCGCAGACATGAATGAGCTCGCCAAACTTTTCCCATAGGCGTCATCTTCATGGAGAATGCTCACTGATGAATGGTTGAGCACTCTCGCCATATACAACGCAGACAGCTCACCTTGTAATTCATTGTTGGAAATGACTCGAAAATACCAGTCATTGTTTTCAGTCAGCTCGGGAGCTACAGCGCTGCTGGTCACTGCCGGTATGCCGTGTTCCCGATAAATGCGGCCGCCTTGCAGGGAAAGCGAGCTGTAGTAATGGCCAATAACCGCAACACAATCGCTTTCCGTGGCTATTTTCCGCGCTTGCTTTCTGGCGAGCGCCTTATCGTGTTGATTATCATAGGCCTCTACTTGAACATCCCGGCCCTGTATTCCCCCTTGAGCGTTGATCTGCTCCACCTGTTTTTTAACCCCCTGCAACATGGCCTGACCGCTTTTCGCGTCGCTGCCGCTCATGGGACCGATCACGGCAATGGATACTGTTTTCTGGGCCTGGGCAGTTGAAGGAATGCCGCTCAAAAAAAAGATCCCTATCAGACTGCATAGGATACCAAAAATTGTATGACGCATGGTGTCCCCCTTTGGAGACATGACACGATTCATCAATGCAACTCAATAATGGGTCCAATTGCTGGACCAGGACGCACCATTTGGCCAATGATGAAAAGGAATTTTCCTCAGAAAGTTACGACAGAGAAAACTATAGGGCGTGGAGTATAAGTAATGAGGGATAGATAGTGGCGATACCCCTATAGATTGCGTTTCCACAAGGCCAAGTGCATCCAACGCACAAGGCCTTGTGGAAGCCGCTCAAGGCATAGGCTCAATCAGAGCCGCCCTTTTAGGGAGTCCAGGAGTCCACCTGCTCCTCGTGGGTGCGGATATAGCGAAGGGCCTTCTCGTAGGGGAACCTGCCGTCGTCGTCGTGGATCCAGATCATGAGCTGGCCCATCTGCTCCGGAGACCACTGGAAATTGTCCAGGAACTTCGCCACCTCGGGCATATCCTCTTCCAGGCCTTCCCGGACCATCGTATTGATGTGCTCCTTCCCGCCGAAGACGTTCTTGGGATCCTCCAGGAACCTGAGCTCCCACCTGGCGAACTTCCAGTGCGGGACCCAGCCGGTGACCACGATCCACTCGTGCTTGGTGATGGCCCGGTCCAGGGCATGGGTCATGGTCCGCTCATTGCCGGTGACCAGCTCGTAGTTATCCAGGCCGTAGGCCTTGAGGGCCTCCCTGGTCCTCTTCATGACCCCTGCACCGGGGTCGATGCCCACGATCTTGAAGTTGAACTTGTCCGCATATTCGGAAAGCTCGGCGATGCTCTCCGCGTCGATGTAGGGCTCGTTGCGCAGACCGGTTCCCGCTGTCTGCCGGCCCAGTGTCACGTCTGGAACCACCAGGCCGATCCGGGCACCCTTGAGATTGGGCCCCAGATCCACGACATCGTCCCCGTATTTGTCCTTGTAGTGCTCGTGAGTTCCGGGCAGCCAGGCACCCACCATGGCGTCCGCCTCGCCCTCCGCAACAGAGCTCCACATCTCTTCCGCGTCCACGGCCTCGATTTGGCAATCGTATCCCATTTCCTGCTCCAGCACCGCCTTGACCAGATTGGTGCTGGCGATCTCCGAGGACCACTTCACATAGCTCAGCTTCACCGTCCCCTTGGCCGCATGGACTGGCGCGGCGAGTAGCAGGAGAGCGATGCAACCCAGAAGGATACTCCAGGCTGTATTGTGTACTTTTCCATGCATAATGCAGCTCCTTTTCGAGAAATCCAGGGGGACCCTTTGGACCCCCTTCTCACATTTTGTCTCTTCCGAGCTCAAAACACCCGAAGCCGGCGACGCATCGCGAGAAGGCTTGTCTGCGGGCTTGCCGGGTATTAGCCCGGCCCTGCCTCCTACGAACAGAAGACCGAGCACCTGTGCGGGTTTAATCCCAGCCGTATTGCTCCACATGGTCCCGCAGCCCGCGCAGCACGGACCAGGTCATCAAGAGGATGACCACGGCAAAGGGAAGCCCCGTGGTGATGGCTCCGGTCTGCAGGGCAACCAGCCCCCCGCCGGCCAGAAGAACCGCGGCGACGATTCCCTCGGTGATGGCCCAGAACAGGCGTTGCGGCTTGGGCGGATCGGGATTGCCTCCGGAGGTGATGATGTCGATAACCATGGACCCGGAGTCCGAGGAGGTGACAAAGAAAGTGATGACCACGATCACGGCGAGTATCGAGGCGATGGAGGTCAGGGGGAAGTTTTCCAGGAACACGAACAGGGAAACCGGGATGTTCTCCTGCACCGCCTTGGCCAGCCCGCCTTCGCCGAATTTCTCGATATATATGGCGCTGTTGCCGAAG
>CAYNCR010000254.1:0-4312 GCA_964395575.1 uncultured Desulfohalobiaceae bacterium | reverse complement strand
CCGCGCTGTATCTCCATATAATTCAAACTATTGGAAACATTTTCATACAAAAAAAGCACGCCTGAACGGCTGAACCTTAAAAACAATGGTGGCAGATCCCATGAACCAGGAAGTCAACAACCAATATACCGACAAGGAACGAATCCGGGAGCTTAAGGCCGAGCTCGGGAGCAGGCTCATCATCCTGACCCATCACTATCAGAACCGCGAGATTGTGGAGCTCGGCGATTACGTGGGGGATTCCTTCGGGCTGGCGCGGAGGGCGGCCTCGGATACAAACGCCGAATATATCGTTTTTTGCGGTGTGCACTTCATGGCGGAGAGCGCCGCGATTCTGGCCCAACCCGGACAGAGCGTGCAGATCCCGGATATGGAGGCCGGCTGCTGGATGGCGGACATGGCGGATCCCTATATCGTGGAGCGGGCCTGGCGGGAGCTCTCCGACCTCTGGGGGGCCGAAGCCATGACCCCGGTGGCGTACATGAACTCCGAGGCCGAGATCAAGGCCTTTTGCGGCAGGAACAACGGCCTGATCTGCACCTCCTCCAACGCGCACAAGGCTTTCGCCTGGGCCCTGGAACAGAGGGAGCGGATCTTCTTCCTGCCGGATCAGTATCTGGGGCTGAACACCGCGGACAGGATGGGCATTCCCAGAGAAGAGGTCGTGGTGTGGGATCCGGATTTCCCGCTCGGCGGCAACACCGAAGCGGATCTGCAAAGGGCCAGGGTCGTGCTCTGGAAGGGTCACTGCCTGGTGCACACCCGGTTCAACGTGCAGGAGATCGAGGAGATCCGTCGGAGCCGTCCGGAGGCCAAGATTATCGTTCATCCGGAATGCACGCCAGAGGTTGTGGCCGCTGCGGACGCATCTGGGTCCACGGACTCCATGATCAAGTATGTGGAAAGCGCCTCCCCAGGAGACGAGATCGTCATCGGCACGGAGTTCAATCTGATCGACAGGCTGCAGCAGCACTACCGGGACAGGACCGTTCTCCCTCTTTCCCGATCCATCTGTCCCAATATGGGCAAGATCGATTTGCCCAAGCTGTGCCATGCCCTGGAGCATCCGGGGCAGGTCAACGTCGTGTCCGTGGAGCCGGAGATCAGGAAACAGGCCGGATTGGCCCTGGAGAGGATGCTGGCCTTGCCGGGCTGAGATGTCCTCTGCTATTCAATAGAAAGTGATGCGCAACTGATCCGATCGGCACACAGGGACATCTTCATCCCGCTGCCATTCGCGCTGTCGAACCAATCCGTTCAATCCGGGAGAAGTGCTGTAAATGCGAGTCATTGTCCTTCCAGACCGCACTGAAAAAGAATTATCCGGCCCCATGCGTGTGAAGAGTATCCTGAGCGAGCTCCGGATGAATCCGGAAACGGTTCTGGTGCTCAAGAGCGGCGCCTTGCTCACTCCGGATCAAAAAGTGGACCATGACGAGGAAATCGAGATCTGGCCGGTGATATCCGGCGGAAGGGGCGATAACAGGGATGCGATGTAAGAAGTGCAAGCAGACTGCGTGCTTCCAGATTCGGCGCCACAATGCGGCCTTCTGCGAGGAGCACTTTGTGGGGCATCTCCAGAATCAGGTTGTCCGCGCCATCAAGAAATTCAGGATGTTCCCCCGGGGCGAGAAGATTCTGCTCGCCGTCTCCGGGGGTAAGGACAGCCTGGCTCTGTGGGACATGCTCGTGGATATGGGCTATAGTGTGGACGGCCTGTACATCGATCTGGGTATCCCCGAGTATTCGGATGTGTCCGGGCAAAAGACCCGAAAGTTCGCCGAAGCCAGGGATCTGGTTCTGCACGAGGTTTCCCTCAAAAAGGCCTATGGAGTGGACATCGGGCACATCGCCAGCAAGACCAGGAGGCCCTCCTGTTCCGTGTGCGGAGTGCTCAAGCGCTACGCCATGAACATGGTTGCCGACAGGCACGGCTACTTCGCAGTTGCCACCGGCCACAATCTGGACGATGAGGCCGCGGTGCTGATGGGCAACGTGCTCAACTGGCAAACGGAGTACCTGCAGCGCCAGTCTCCGCTTTTAGAGGCCAAGCCCGGGATGGCGCGCAAGGTGAAGCCGCTGTACAGGCTGGCGGAGCGCGAGACAGCCGCGTACTGCGTCCTGCGCGGGATCGACTACATTATGCAGGAATGCCCCAAGTCCGAAGGCGCTACCTCCTTCACCCACAAGGAGGTCCTGAATCGACTGGAAGCGGAAAGCCCCGGAAGCAAGGACCACTTTTTGCTGGGCTTTCTGCGCACAGCCCCCCAGCTTTTTCCGCAGAGCTCCTCAGACGATGGCCCCGATCTGCAACATTGCACGCGCTGCGGACAGCTCACCACTGCAGAGGAATGCGGTTTCTGCCGCCAAATGGCTCGAGCAGGCCTGGATTCGCTGGCCCTTTTCGATTCGAGTGCCTCCCCGGAGCGGAACAAGCCCAATTGAATATGGTTGCCATCCGGAAACAGGACCTCGATGATGTGCTGCAGCATGTGCGATCCGAGGCGCCCAATGAGGGATGCGGCATATTGGGCGGCAGACAGGGGCGGGTGCTCAAGGTCTACCGCATGAGCAACATCGAACAGAGCCCGGCCCGGTTCTTTATGGATTCCACGGAAATGGCGGAAACCATTCAGGATCTGTACAAGGAGGACCTGGATATTGTGGGGATCTATCACTCCCACCTCCGCGGACCGGCCTATCCCTCAGATCTGGATGTGGAACGGGCCTATTATCCGGATGCCTGTTATGTGATCATTTCCCTGGACGATTCGGAAAGTCCCGAAATCAGGGGGTTCAGGATCCGGGAGGGGGCAATCCGGGACGAGCGAATCCTGCTGGAATAAACGGGCTGCACCATGTTGGAAATAGCTGCCGAATTGCACGCGAGAAAAGCCGCTGAACACGTCTGCAAGAGCGATATCGATGTCCTGTCCGTCTCGGACGAGCTCTTTGTGGCGCGGCACTGCGGTGTGCCCTGTAGGGAGGTGCAGGAAAGGGCTCTCCGGGAATGGATATTCCCATTGCGCTATCTGCGGAATTTCGGGACCATCGGCTTTGAGGGCCAGCTGAAGCTCTTGCACGCAACAGCCGGAGTCGCCGGAGTGGGTGGCTTGGGAGGGCTGATCGCCGAGCTTTTGGCACGGATGGGGGTCGGACATCTTGTATTGGTTGATGCGGACCGATTTGAGGACAACAACCTCAATCGCCAGTTGGTTTCGACGCAAAACAATCTGGGCCGCAACAAGGTCGATTGCGCCGGGGAGCGGATCGGGGAAATCAACTCCGGGACGACGTTGTCCCTGTATGCACAGAGGCTCGATTCCGAACCGGGGGCCGAGCTTCTGGCCCCTTGCGATGTTGTCGCGGATGCCCTGGACAATGTCCCCAGCCGGTTCGTTCTGCAAAAGGCTGCCAACAGCCTGGGCATCCCCATGGTGCACGGAGCCATCGGCGGCTTCCTGGGGCAGGTGACCACCATTTTTCCGGGGGACACGGGGCTCTATGCCTTCTATCCGGAAGGCGAGTCCTCCAGGGACAGCCGCGCCGAGACCATACTGGGTAATCCCGCCCCCACGCCGGCCATGATCGGGTCCTGGCAGGCCCAGGAAATGATCAAGTATCTCACCGGGCAGGGCGAGCTGCTGAGAAGCCGGATGCTCATCTTCGACGCGCTGTCAGCCACAGCGGAGAAAATGGAGTATTGATCCGAAGCTATCGCTCCGGACCCGATTTCCGGTTCTGGCATTTTGCCTATGTTGCCTGGGCAACCGGCTTTCAGGGGTTGCTTTTGCGGCACATAACCCGATAGGGGGCCCCATGCGGCGGCGGATGCTGATTACCCCCCGGCGCGCTTGACGGTGTATCCCTCCTTGTGGAGCACGTCCACGAGCTGATCCCTGTGATCCCCCTGGATTTCGATAACCCCGTCCTTGACCGTTCCCCCGCTGCCGCACTTGCTCTTGAGCTTTTTGGCCAGCTTCTTCAGGGCCTCGTCGTCGAGAGGGATGCCTCGAACCAGGGTGACTCCCTTGCCCTTGCGGCCCTTGGTCTCCCGCTGCACGCGAACAATGCCGTCGCCGCCGGAGGCCTCGGGCTTTTGCCCGCACTGGCATTTGCTCAGGGACTTGCCGCACTTTTCACAGTTTGGGCCCTTATCCGTGGAATACACAAGACGGGTGGGATTGTCTCGACTGGCGCTCATAGACCCCCTTTTTCATGTTCGTTGTTTCCTTAATATCTTAATAAAATGAGGTGTCTCTATGCAGGAACTCCAAAAAAAGGAATCCAAGATAGAAGGCCTCCTCCAGGA
>CAYNCR010000253.1:0-4333 GCA_964395575.1 uncultured Desulfohalobiaceae bacterium | reverse complement strand
GGTGGGATGGAAAATCCGTTGCCGATAAGCCGGAGGAAAGTCCGAAAGGGATTGAGTGCCTCAGGAATGTCCCGAAAACAAGGAGGGTCGGTGGAAGGGGGTCACTCTGCTTCGCAGGACAAGAAGTCCTTTTTGCCTCAGCTTACTCAATTCATGCACATACGCGCACGAGTCCAAGCTCCAGGCTTAACTGCGGGGGTCCAAGGCCTGCAGCTTGGAATAAAGGCTGGTCCTGCTGTGTTCGTCGCGAATAGCCAGCCCGATTTCTATGAATCCGGGATTGTCCGGAGAGGGACGTTGCCAGCGCGGACAGGCCACTCCCTGGAGCCCGGGAACGAGGAAGCTGTTTCCGAAAAAGAAGTGGAACGGGGTATCCATGGTGATCTCGCGGCTGGTGAGCACCCGCAAACCCTCCGGGCTGTAATCCAGGGTGGTGGCTATTTCCACATAATCGCCCTGCTGCGCTTGCGCGCGCAGGAGGATGCTCCTCCTCTCCAGCAAGCGCGGACAGCGTCGCTTTCCAGTTGAGCTCGAACTCTCTTCTGTTTGTTCTTCGCCGAGCTCACCATGCGAGAAACGGTGATGCCTATACACGGAGCATTTCGTATATTCCGGGCTCATACAGAAGGCCAGGACATCCGTCCTCGAGGGCAAGTAAATCCCCTTCGAGGAAAGGGAACAGGACTGCATCCGATTATTGAAATACGGACATCCTGTTTTTTGGTCCTTGTTCTTATGAATCATAGGGGCGGACTCTGCTTCTTTGCCCGGAAAACCAATCCAAACATGCTGAGGAAAAGCATTCCTGACAACGAGTGTTTAGCAAATGGTGGGCCACTCAGGAAGATCAAGCGGCCAAGAAAGCCACTGCCTGATCATGTCTTCGCCACCCGGAAATGCCTTTCAAGACCTGGAGCTCTGCAGGGCGTATCTGTCTAGACCGGGAAGATGAATACCGCGAATATAGTGGGGCCAGTCGATGCGCTCGGGGTCCACGGGGAAAAGACTCCTGTCCTTCTCCCCCATCCGGGAAGCCATATCCAAAAGCTTGCGATTGTCGAAGACATAGTGGGGACAGGTGTAGAACCCGAACACATCCGCCAGCTTCAGGGTTGTCCGTACGTGCTCCACAGTCCGGCCTTCCGCTGTGCGGCCCAGGGCCTGCAACCCGCGCTCCACAAGCCGCAGCGGCAAGGCGACGCATCTGCTGAATATCCCAAAAAGGTGCCGATTCACAGCGATAAACGGCAGCTTCGGACGATCCGGAAAAACCCGTTCATGGGCCCTGTGATTGATCCGGGCTTCACGGACCACGTGATCTATGAGCTCACCCAGGGTAAGAGGATTTTCCGTGCCTGTACAGCATTGATAAATGCGGTGACCGCGCGGCCTCAGCAGTTGCTCGGCCAGGGACAAAACAATACTGTTCGCCACCAGGTCCGCCGGAATCATGTCCACCACACCCGGCCTTCTGCCGGGAAAAAAGAGCACTTTCCCCCGGGCGTAGGCCATGATGATGATATCCGCGACCTTGATGCCTTCAATCCATCCGGGGACCGGCTCTTCCAGGGTGCTCTCGATGATCGAGGGCCGCAGGATGGTCAAGGAGCTTTGGGGCAGCTCTCGAAGGAGAAGCTGCTCCCCGAGCCACTTGGTCAGGGTGTAAACATCGTTCCATCCCAGGCGGTTCGCTTCGTGCAGCCCCAGCTGAATCAGCCTTTCCCGCAGCCGCTCGCCGCTGTAGCGCTGCCTCGCTTCCTCTATCCGGCCCTGGAGATGCTCGAGGAGGCTCTCCACGTTGCAGGTGCCGTCGGGATCGAATTCCACCCCCTCCTGCGCGGGTAAAGGGGGCTCCTCTTGGAGAGAACCTCGCGTCCTGTTATGCACATAACAGGTGGAGACATGGATCAGCGGAACATTCCCGGCCCTTTGCACCAGCTCGGCCAGATTGCGCAGGCAGAGGACGTTGATATCCAGGGCCTGGTCCAGCTCCTGACGGAAATTGACGCTTGCCGCCGCATTGATCACCGCGTCCACATTCTGCGCAAGCTCGGCAAACCCGTCTTCACTCAAGCCCAAAAAGGGCTCGGTGACCTCGCCTGTCAGGCAACGGATTTTTTCCTCGCAGATGGACTGCCAGAGCTCGGGGTTCTCCTCACGAAGCCGATGGAAAACCGATGATGCGGCAATCTCATATCGAAAACGCTCGCCTGCCGACCCCGATTTGCCGTTCCCGCGGATCAGCAGGGTAATGCCCCCGATTCCGGGCACGGCCCGGAGCAGCTTTTCCAGCAGGACCTTGCCCAGAAAACCGGTCACACCGGTTATCAAAACCTGTTTGCCTTTCAGGTGCTTCTGAACAAGAGAATATTCCAGCAAGCCGCGAGAATCGGTGTCCATATGCACAAACCAAAACGTGAGCCGTGAGCGAGGATTTGCTCGCAATATTGAAGCGTCGGGAAAAAACAGGTATTCGCCTAACCATGGATCTCCTTCAGAGCAAGACCAGCCTGCCCCGCTCCCCGGAGATCCAATACCTCATCACTGTTCTGTCGCTCTTGCTGCGCTTCCACCCGGACATACACGCATGCATGTTCCCTGCCACGCTCCGCAACTTACTGCTCCTGCTTCTTCGTCTGAGCACAAATCCCGTGGCGCTTCATCTTTTCGTAGAGCGTGGTCCTGCCCACACCCAGGCGCTCGCAGACATCCTCGATTTTCCCGCTTTTCTCCTGCATCACGCTGGAAATCAGCTTTGACTCCACCCTGGAGAGGCCCTCTTTCAAGGGGAGCTCCTTGAGCTCCTCCAGGTCCACGCTGTTGCCGTTGATCGTTTTCTTCTTCGGGGATCCGAGCCCCAGGTCCTCCGGAGTTATCATGCCGTCCCTAGCCAGGAGCACGGCGCGTTGAATGACGTTTTCCAGCTCCCGCACATTGCCCGGCCAGTCATAGGCCATGAGCTCGTCGATCACGCTGTTGGGCAGGAAGGTCACCTCCTTGTTGAATCGATCCCGGTATTTGATCAGGAAATTGGTGGCCAGCATGGGGATGTCCTCCTTCCGCTCCCGCAAGGGCACCTGACGGAGATTGATCACGTTCAGGCGGTAATACAGATCCTCCCGGAAATCCCCTCGTCGCACCGCTTCCGCCAGATCCGCGTTTGACGCGGCAATAACCCGGACATCCACGGATACGGGCCGATTGGCCCCGACGCGCACCACTTCCCCCTCCTGGAGCACCCGGAGCAATCCGGTCTGCATCTTGGCCGAGATATTGCCGATCTCGTCCAGAAATATGGTGCCTCCGTGGGCCTCCTCGAATTTGCCCTTGCGGGTGGAGTTGGCACCAGTGAAGGCGCCCTTCTCGTATCCAAAGAGCTCGCTTTCCAGCAAGCTCTCCGTCATCGCCGCACAGTTGAACTTGAGGTAGGGCTTGCCCACCCGATCGCTGTGCCCGTAGATCATGTCCGCCACCAGCTCCTTGCCGGTTCCGGACTCTCCCGTAATCAGGATTGTGGCGTTGGCGGCCGCCACCTGGTGAACCATGTTGCGCAGCTCGCGCATGGGCTTGCTTTCGCCGAGCATTTTCTCCTTGTCGGAACCGGGAAGGCTTTCATGCTTCAGATGATTGAGCTCGTTATAGAGCTGTTTGCGCTCTCTTTCGCTCTCCCTCAACAGCTCAATCTTTTCCTTGAGGGCCTTTTCGATGTTTTCGTTGTACTGCTGGAGCTGGATCTCGTATTGTTTCTTTCGGGTTATATCCCTGAGGATCAACAAAGCCAAATTTTCTTCACAGTAGCCTTCAAAGGGCACATAGGTGTATTCCACGTAGAAATCGTCGTGAACTTTTTGCTCGAACATCTGTCCGTAGGTCACACCGCCATCTTCAACCCTGAACGGGCAGCGCACGCTCTCGCAGGAACATGCTTCTCCAAGGATGACCTTGTGACACTGTTTTCCTTCCATGTTCCCGAAACAATCCTTGGCGGCCTTGTTCATGCGCTCGATGACCAGATCCTTGCGGATTATGAACAGCATGTCCGGCAAAAGATCGAACAAGGACTGATTGTTTCGGGACAATCGATTGATCTCTTCCTGAACGCTACTCAACGTATCCTGCATATAAATCATCCCGACGACCTCTCTTTTCGAAATTCTCTTATCGGGCCGCCTTTTGGAAGGTTTCGGATCTCGTTAAAGGCGAATATCCAGCCAACAAAACGTGTACCGGCATCAAAGAGCTATCCTGTCCATTCAGCGCTCGACAGGGGTGAGATATATGTGAGCTGTGATCCGCCAGGTGCGATCGCGGGATTTGTCCCGCCCGGTATCAG
>CAYNCR010000252.1:0-4340 GCA_964395575.1 uncultured Desulfohalobiaceae bacterium | reverse complement strand
CACCTGGGCAGGTCGATTCTTTATGGTGTAGATGACGATGTTGGTGTCCAGGAGGTATTTGAGCATTACAGCGTCTCGCGGGCCTGATCCTCCGGCTGCTCCCTGCCTTGCATGAAATCCTCGGAGACCCCTGGCGCATGGAACCAATCCTCCCATGATTGGCCCGCAGGCATGATGATGCGCTTGTTGCCCACCTTGATGATTTCCACATCCTTCACAGTCTCCGGCATGGCCACATCCTGCGGCAGACGGACCGCCTGGCTGCGGTTGCTCTTGAAGATACGGGGTTTCGTGGTCATGGGTCTTCTCCTGGCTTAAACAGGAAAGACAGGCTAACACACCCTAGGATATGTCAAGAGGATATACAACATTGATAAAAAGCATATTCCATATGTTTCCTATTAAAAACCCTAACCGCCAAGACGCCAGGAGCGCAAAAGATACTGCCATTCCGTCTGCCGAGAAGGAGCATCAGGCCTTTTTCGCAGCGGCAGTAATCAATAAATAGCCTTATGTATTAATGGGTGCGGGATTGAGCTGGCACTCACTATCAACGAGGTTGATCTCATTGTGGAGCGCGGGCGCGATCTTGTTGCGATTGAAGCTAAATCCGGCCAGACCGTGACCAGGGATTACTTCCGGGGCCTGAACCGCTTTGCCGGAATCTGTGCAGAGAGGGTTAAAAGCGGTGCTGTCGTGTATGGAGGACGCGAACGACAGCCTCGCTCCAACTGGGAGGTGTGGCCGATAAGAGACCTTGGCGCGCTCTCCGAAAAGATGTTCCCCGACCTTGCTGATTGAAGGCACCACTTTCAATCAGCAAGAAGAAATGAAAAATGTGCGACTGACCACTATATACTAACGGGGAAAGAGCCGCAGCTCTTTTCAAGCGGGCCTCCATGGATCCTGTTCATCCTGTAGATCCTGTCCTTCTCTTTCTGAAAAAGAATAGGACAGGAGTTCGGCTAAATGGCTCCCCACAGCAGTTTTTCCTACACAGGCCACCCCCGTCAGATAACTCCTCATTGATGCCCTTGATTCTGCGCCGATTACCTGGAAAGGGTGCAGAAATTAAATGACATCCACTATCAGGGATGTCTGCTTATAAGAGCCATGTGCTCAATTATTCTGATATCTGAACACTTGTTCTTTATGCTTTTTTCCCAGTTGGTCTCTTGGCTCGCAGGTCCTGATCCAAAAGACCGGCTTGTATCAGGCGCTTGATAAATGCTTTGCGACGCATGTGATCTTTCATGAACTGATTGAGCTCCTGCTGAAAAGTCTCTGGATCTCGATAGCTCGAATAGGCCTCGGATAGATCAACCAGAGCCTGGGAGGTCTCCTGGTAAGCCAACCCGGAACCACGGGCCACAGTGCTCTGAATTGCTTCCCAGGCCCGGGAAGGATCCCGAGCCAGTTCCTGAAGCTGGGCTTGTCGTTTTTGACGACGCTTTTCCTCTTGCTTCTTTCGTTCCTGACGTTCCTGTTCCAGGCGAATCTTTTGAGCAGAATCGGCATTCCCTCGAATTTGCTTCGCACTGCGCAAAGCTTTCCCTGTATTTCCGTTCGGCAAACTGCGGAGCCAGGAATAGTATTGATTCTTCAGCTCCCTTTCCGCCTGCTGTCCCTGACCCGCCAAAAGAAGACGTAAAAAAGCCAGTGATTCCTCCTGGGACAATGTGTTCAGCCATTCATCCATCATCTCCTTTTGCTGCCCGGGTTCCTCTGAATCCGGGCTATCCATTCCAGCCCCTGCCAAAACATCGGGATCCACCTCCAGAAATTCTGCAAGGGCCTGTTGAGCGGGAGTGAGGCTTCCAAGGCCTTCGAGGCTTAAGGGCTCAAGCTCCTCATCATCTATCATATCCTGGGACACTGCTGCCAACCAGCCAATGTACAGACTCCGCAAGTCCCCGCGAAGTAGTTCCTCTCTGATCGGAGCGAGGCGCTTCATCCAGCCTGTTCCGTCGTCCATGGCGAAACGCTCTAAGTCCTCGGGCTCATCCAAGCTCCAGATAATCACCCAGTGATCCCTGGTTGCTTTGAACTCGAGAAAATCCTCTGACTGTACCCTCTCTGCTGTTTCCCGAGCCAAGGTTTTCAAGGGGAGGTTGAGCATAAACACAGCGGACCCCCAGTTGGCCATATACACATGGGCATCGAAGTATTTCCGGACCAATTCAGTCGGGTCACCCTTGAAATCGCCAAAATTGTATACATTGGTCAGACTGACCGGCGTGAGATGGGCTCTGGAAGATATGCTGCGTAAGGCAGACATCTCTTCAGAGGTCAACTGACTTTCCATGGCCAGAAACTCATAATACTGGTATTCGCTCATAATCGATTACGTCTCCGGACTTATAATTTCTCCTGCAATAACATGTTTATTTTTTCCCTTGTTCAAACTAAAGCATTTCTGATTCTTGAACCTTATACCCTATTGCCCTGTATCCAGACAAACGTTTATCAAACATGCGAGACAACTGCGGTACATTGTGATCCACATAATCATAGATAATAGCTTTGTGCTTATTATGGTGCAAACGGTGCAGCCGTCCTGCGTATTGCTGCAAGGTGCCCTTCCAGGAAATTGGAGATACCAAGAACAAGGTATCCAGCCGGGAGTCATCAAAGCCTTCGCCAATATAGCGGCCCGTTGCTATGAGCACTCGTTCCTCTGTGTCAGGAATGGCTGCTAACCTCTCAGCCACAGCCTGACGCTGCTTTTTGCCCATCCCGCCCCGCAGAACCACCACATTGCGGGCAAAATTTCGCAGGCGGCTTTCAAAATACTCCACATGACTGGTACGCTCAGCCAGCAAAACAGGAGAACATCCTTTTTCCAAGGCTTTCAGCAGATCATTGATGATCAATTCATTGCGGGACTCGTCTTTTGCGAGCGCAGCGTATATCTCTTGTATACTGGGATTTTCCGTATCGGGAGGCACTACAAAAGCAGTATACCTGGGAACTACAATTTGTTCAAAAGCCTGAACTGAAGTCTGTTTTTTGTTATCTACTCTGAAGCGTACAGGACCGCATTGCATATATATTATGGGATGAAGGCCGTCCTTGCGGGTGGGCGTGGCTGTTAGGCCGCACACATACTTGGCCTTGACTTGCCTGAGCACCTGCTCGAAACGGACAGCTGATACATGATGGCATTCGTCAACAATAACCTGTCCATAATCAGCCACCAAATCCTGGACTACTCCTTTACGGTTAACGCTTTGAAATGTTGCTACATCAACTTGTCCGCTCAGGTGATTCTTGCCTCCACCTATCCAGCCCACGGATTCAGAAGGCAAATCCAGAAATGCTCTGAGTCTTTCGTGCCACTGATCCATCAACTGCCGACGATGAACCAGAATCAAGGTATTTGTTTTCCGCTTGGCAATCAGCCATGCAGCCACAATCGTCTTGCCGAAGGCAGTAGCAGCAGATAACACGCCAATATCATGGTGCAGGATTTTTTCTGCTGCCTGCTGTTGTTGAGATGTCAAAGTCCCATTGAACTGTATATCCGGTAACTCACCGGCAACCCTTTTATCCGAGACATGAACGCGGATCATGTGATCTTCCAGCATTTCAACAACTTCATCCAGACATCCCCGGGGCAGGCCTAGATACTCGGAGAACTCCTCTACGCAAGAAATGATCCTGGGCTTGCCGAACGTGGATAAACGCAGGGCTTGTGCCTTGTAGAATTCCGGATTTTGAAAGGATGCCATCCTGGTCAAACGATTAAGCAGCGCATCAGGAAGGCCGTGCTTTTGCACATAAATCATGTTTCCTTGCACTACTTGTACATTAGAAGGCAATTGACTTCTGATCGGTTCTTCAGCTTGTTTTTTGGAAGGTGGCAATGCCCAGGGATCCAAGGCTTCATTATCATTTATGCTTCTTCGCACACCAATAATTTTTCCTTGTTGTTCAACATCCTTGACTAGTTCATTCACTTTTTCAGGATGCATCCTGTCCAAACCTGCCAAGAAAGCCCATTGGTCATCATACGGCTCAAAATCTGCATCCAGAAAAATGCTATTGCCGTTGGCTCTTGGATAATACTGCAAGGGCAAGGCAATAAGGTTGCCAAATCCTCCCGCAGGCAAAGTATCCTGGTTGGGGAACAAACGATCATAGGAATCCAGACCGAGCTTTCGTCTACGCTCCATGGCCCTAGTCAACACTGCACAGCCAAGCTTGCGAGCTGTGGCAGCAGCAACTGGGCTTTGGAAAAACACCCATACATGTCCCCCATTTCCGGAACGAGAACGCTCCAAAACCCCAGGGATCCCCATATCCCTGCACACTTCAAGAAATACTGAAGCATCCTCCTG
>CAYNCR010000251.1:0-4340 GCA_964395575.1 uncultured Desulfohalobiaceae bacterium | reverse complement strand
AAGGTGTATTATGAAACCCAGCGAAGCGCTCCACCCGCCTTCGCCTCGCGACAATCCCCTAATAAATCAGGAAGTTAAAAGCATTTTCATACAAAAAAAGCACGCTGGACGTTGAGAGCTCATGGTCTTACAAGGAAAGTGAGCCCGGCTCGATCCGCTTCAGAAGGCCTCCTCCAGGTCCAGGCCAGTCAGGTCAGCCTCGTCGAAGCTCGACTGCCGCCAGCGGGGCTGCTGGTCCTTGTCGATCACCCTGGCCCGGACGCCCTCCAGAAAGTCCGGATGGGAAAGCATGAACTCCGCTGCGCGCAGATCCGTGCGGAAAACCTCCCGCATGTCCCGGCCTTTGTTGCGGCGCAGCAGCTTCAGGGTAAGCGCGAGCGCGGTGGGCGAGCGTTCCCGGAACTCGCGGAACACGTGGCTGCACAAATCCGTGGCGGTGCTGCACTGACTCAGGGAACGGGAGAGATCGCCAAGGCGCTCCAGGTCGGCAAAATAGTCCCTGACCCAGGTATCCATGTCCCGGTCCTCGCCGGGCTCCAGGGCCAGGGCCTCGACCCGGCTGCGGATGTGTTCCTTCAGGGCCTCTCCGTCGGGATCGGCCGTCCCGGCCTCGATGGAGCCCAGGCCGGCAATCAGCTCGTCCAGGCCGGAGGCGGGCAGGCAATGCGTGGCCAGGCCGACGCGGGCGCACTCCCGGCCCCGAAGCTCGTACCCGGTCAGGCCCAGGAACTCCGGATAGCCCGGCGGACACATGCGATGCAGCCACCCGGTGGCCCCCACGTCGGGAAAAAAGCCGATCCTGGACTCGGGCATGGCCATGCGGGTCGACTCGGTGGCCACCACGATATCCGCCCCCGCGGAAATACCGAGGCCGCCGCCCATGGTCACGCCCCTAGCGAGCACGACGACCGGCTTGGGGAAGTCGTGGACCAGAGCGTCCAGCCGGTATTCCCGGGACAGAAAGCGCAGGGCCTCCTCTTTTTCGTCTCGCCGCACCCTGTCCGCCATGTACCTGATGTCCCCGCCGGCGCAGAATCCGCGGTCACCGGCTCCCTCCAGGAGCAGGAAGCCGCACCCGGGATCGGTGCGCGCTCTTTCCAGGATTTGGATCAACCTCTGCACCATGTCCGGGCTCAGGCTATTGATAACGCCTGGCCGGTTCAAGGTGATCCGCCACATGGCAGAGCCCTGGTCCAGCAGAACCAGGGAGCTGTCGTCGCCTTGGGAAAACTCGCTCATAACGCAAACATGTCCTGTTAAAGGGTACAGCCGCCCTGTCCAGGATGAAAGGGCGTTGACGTCCTGCTCGAAGAGAAGTTTTTTCAACAGGCTGCTAAGCCGTTACTCCTCCTCTCCGGAGGCAGGAGCGGTTCTGGACCCTCCCGAAAGCCATTCCATCGCGGACTCCCTGTCCGTAAAGACCCTGACGGTTTCGCCGATGGTTTGGGCCACGGATTCCAGGAAGCTCAAGGCCTCGGGATCCTCGGGAACAACGAGGGCCCTCCAGCACGACGATATCCCCCCGTGTTCGTGCACCATCTTGGGCATGGTGTGGATGTGGAGGGCTGAATAGGATGTGTCCGCTTCCCTCAGGTCGTTCATGAGCCTTCGACACCCGTGTGACCTGGCCAGCTTGGCGAATTCCGCGGCCATCTGCCTCACCTCGACGGGATCGAGGTCTCCGGATACCCGTCCCGCTATGACATCTCGCTCCGCATCGTAGGACAGCTCGTATTTCATGGAGCGCTCCTGATTGCCGACAGTTGTTCTGTCCTAACCATTCACCGCTTCTCTGGCTTCATATGCGCAAAGCTGCTGCTCCCAGGACCGGTTTGCTCCTGACTTTGCATCCATTGATCCATTTGGAGAGCATGCGCTGATTTCCCTTTGGCACGGATGCGCGCAGGCGCCTCAGGAGGTTATGCGGAACTGGGGCGGGGAGATGGATTCACTGCGGCACTCGGGGCATCGGGAAGGCTTCTTGAAATCCTGCCTTCCGGTGAACGTGAATCCGCAATTGCGACAGGCCGCGGGCGCCCTTTTCAGGGTTTTGCCCGACTTTTTCAGGGAGCGCTCGACATGGGGCAAATGGAAAATCAGCTCCTTTTCCGAGGCATGCACCAGTTTGGAGAGCTCGCGGAGGGAAACCGGCTCCTGCGCATCGCTCAGCTCAGATATGATTCTCTGCCGCAAGGTCTCCTCCTGAGCCATTGCACGCCCCTCTGAGGTTATCAAATTCCTGAACGTGTTTCCCTGCCTTGCCGCGAAATAGAGTTTCTGCCTTATATTATTCTGTCATTTTCATCTTCTCCGGCCAAGCACAGCTAAGGATATTCCACGCACTGTGCCGATGAGGATCTATCCGTTGATCCCGGAGCTGGCGGTTCCAATGCGGTCTGCCTGGTCCACGAGAGTCGCGAATACAGCTCCCATCCCAGCATGGCCGTGCATCGCGAGCATGCCCTGAAAATCGGGGAAAGGACCGGCTGGTGGAAGCCGAGGGACTTCAATCCGGGGACGCTTTTCTGGATTGTACCTGCGGATTGAGGGCGGATGCCGTTGTTGCCGCTTACGCGGCCGGGGAGGAGAGCTCCGTGCGGGCGCTTGAAGCTTCCTCGCGAGCATCGAGGGATTGGGCCTTTCGCGCTTTACGCACAATAAGCTGGATCTGATGCGGGCCATGCGGCGCGTCGAGGTGATAAGCGGGGACTATGGCCGCGTTTTGCCGGAGCTGGAGACGGATCCCCGGGATGTGGCCTACTGCGATCCCATGTCCCACAGGAGGGTTTCGGGCGCAAGCCCGCTCATGCGCTCATGGCTGACTGGGACTGAAAGGGGAAAAAGAGAGGGGGACGGAGGAACTGAACGCCGTATCCGTGCAGGCCGGTATAGGGTTCGTGGACCGTGAGGTACCATACCACACCGGAATGGCAAGTTCCCCCCACACTGAGTTCCGCTGCCTCTATAATCTGGACCTTGATCAACTCGCCTTCCAGAAGCGGAGCATCCGTTTCAAGGTACATGCCTTTGGGGCTGATATTGAGCATTTTCGCTGAACAGCTGAGGCCCTTGTACGGGAGCTGTGTCACTCGAACGTGGGCGATTATTCCTATACGCGGATATTCGCGTTTTTCTCTTAAGGAGGTATATACCATACTTTTATTTTAGGGAAGCATTATCCGAAAGTCAATCAAGTAATCCGGGACATGCCCTTTTTTCATGACAAGTGGCCCTAAAGAGCATGTCCCTCTCTGTTCAATTATGGGAGCAGACCGGGGCGGGGAACGGCTCGCTCAGCTCCAGCCCGAGGGAACGTCCTCGTGAGACGGCTCCTCGGGCTGCTCCCGCTCTCCGGGCTTGGACACGATCTGTACCGAGCTGGCCTGCAATCCCTCATCGCCCATTTCGGGCTCATATCGGACCTCGGTTCCCACGGCCATTCTGTCGAAGTCGCCGTGGAGCACGCTGTTCCGGTGGAAGTAGACCTCCTCCTCGGTATCGGGCTGTTTGAGAAACCCGTAGCCCATTTCGGGAAAAAGGCGAACCACCAGGGCATGAGGCTGTTCCTGGCGGGTCTTGACCTGGTGCTTCCGCTCCGCCTGGGTCTTTTTCAACCGCTTCTCCATGGAGCGAAAGGCGTCGCGGAGGACGTTGCGCAGCTCCTGCTGGGTGTCCTCGCCCACCTTGAGCGGCTCGCTGGAGGTGACCAGCCTCTTCTTGCCGGGCAGACTTACCTCCACCCGGACGTGGAAGGGATTGCCGTGGGTGCGGCGCTTGTGATCCATTTCCACGGCCACGCGGCAGGAGATAATGTCCTTGGCGTAGCGCTCCAGCCTCTCCGCATGCCTGTGAATTTCGTCATCGATCCAGTCGGACTTGGATACGTGCTTGTAGCTGATTTCCATTGGGATCTGCATACATAGCCTCTCCCATAGATGAGGTTCCGGAGGAAAGACACAAACGGTATTCTTGAATCATTCTCCCAAACCGGACTCCTGATGACAACAGGCGAAAAATCCGCGACAGGGGCATCAGCCCCGGTGCTTCCTCTCCCCGGGGAGGCGTTTTTTTCAGTATAACCCTCATTCCCGGGCCGACCCAGGCACAACCAAGCATGAAAATGCCGCGAGGCGAAGGGGGATGGACGCTGAAGCGCAGGTTTCATCCCGGGTTTCCCATAATGGGATACGCAACACCTCATCGACATTCCCGGGATCACTTCCGGTGAAGCAGGATTCAAATGGTGTGAATGATGATGACTGGAGTGGAATCAATTCCACCTCAAGCGGTACCAACAAAGCCAAGGTGTATTATGAAACCCAGCGATGCGCTCCACCCGC
>CAYNCR010000250.1:0-4353 GCA_964395575.1 uncultured Desulfohalobiaceae bacterium | reverse complement strand
ACCGTGCTGCCGGCCTGACGGCCAGGCGATCCGCATGGAGGAACCGCCAAGACAGCGGCAAAACAAAGGAGAGCAACTCAGTCTGGGTTCCCCGTGCTCCCCTTGTCTTCGCGGTTTTCCTGCCGCTCCGTGAGCCGGGCTTTTTCCTTCCGCTCCTCGCGGATCACCTCCTCGCTGGATTGCCCCATCTCCGAGCCCATGGCCCGAAAGATGAGCCCGGCGAAGTTCGCCAGCCGCTGCAGCCGAGAAGGGCGCTCTTCGGAATCGGATTGTGTCATGCTCCATCCTCCTTTGCCCCTTCTTTGACACATCCTCTTCCCTGGGGCAAGAAAGGAGTATTGAACGAGCCCAAACCGGGAGGAATCCATGCGGCTCTCCGATCTGATACTCGTCCTCGGTCCCGTCATCCTGATCGCCTTCGCCCTGGGTTTTGTCGACGCGGCCTTCATCCGGGTGATCGTGATCACCGCCGTTGTCGCAGCGGCAGGCTACTGGTTTGCAACACGGCTTGCCGGTAAGCAGAAGAAGGGCGGCAGCTCCGGAGATGCCAATCGGGATGAGGAAGGGAGAAACAAGGGCTGATTGATAATGCTTCATGCGGCATGCACCATGCGGCATGCATCATGCGGGAGCCCTTAGCCCATCTAGCCACAATTCTATGCGCCTCATCGCCTTAGCCTACTTCGCCCATTTCCTGCGCCACGGGATGATCTTTCCCCTGATACCGCTGTTTGCGCGCGAAATGGAGGCTTCCGGAGCCCTGATCGGTGTTGCTGTGAGCGCCTTCAGCCTGCTTTCCCTTGTCGCGGCCGTACCCCTGGGCAGGCTGACCGACCGCATCGGCGCGCGCAACATGCTCCTGGCGAGCGCCCTGTTCAACTGCATTTACAGTCTCCTGCTTCTCGTGGCCGATGGAATTCCCGGACTTGTTGCCGCCCAGATGCTCGGAGGGCTCGGCTTCCTGCTGCTCATCGTCTCCAGCCAGGGCTGGGTCAGCAGGCATGCGGACAAGGGGATCCGCGAGCGCGGGTTCGGTTTTCTCTCCCTGGCCGCGGCGGCAGGCCAGAGCCTCGGCCCTGTCCTCGGCGGTACGCTCCTGAGCCGCACATCCTTTCCCTTCGTATTCATGGTCGCTTTTGGCCTGTCCCTGATCGGATTCTGTGTTGCCGGTCTGCGCGAGCAGAAGGGCGATTCGGGCGAAACGGGGCAGGAGGGTCCGCGATTCGGGGAGGTCCTGCGCTGGCTCGCAGCGGACCGCAGGATGCTCGCAGTGCTTATCTTCAGCTTCGCCGCGATATTCGCCGTAAGTCTGCGCAACTCCTTCGTGCCCGTGCTGTTCAAGGAACGCGGGCTGCAGGAGGGCGCCATCGGGCTGCTGCTCTCGGCCTTCGCCCTGTCCATGACCCTGGTTCGCGTGTTCGTGGGCAGACTCATGGGCCGCTTTGCGCGCAGGCATCTGCTGGCCCTGGCCCTTGGGCTCATCCTGGTGGGGACAGCGGCCCTGCCTGCTGTGCGGCACCCCTGGGCCACAGCCGGGATTATGCTCCTGTTCGGGGCGGGATTCGGCATTTCCCAGCCCCTGTCCATGGTCATGGTCTCGGACAGGGCCAAGGAGACCTTTTCCGGGCTGGCCATGGGAATCCGCTTCACCGTGATCACCCTGGGCACACTGCTCAGTCCGGCAGTATCCGGCCTGATCGTGGACTCGGCGGGCCTGGAGTCGGCCTTTTACAGCGTTGCCGGTCTAATTGTCGCGGCAGCGGTGCTTATCTGGATCATCGCCGGGCAGGGGAGTGAACTGCAGAGGCAAGGCGGAGGTGGAGGAGGACGTTGAGAAAAAAAACGAACCACAGAGGCACAGAGGAGTGCGAATAGGGAGCACTGAGAGGGCGGCAAAGACAAAGAGAATCTCTCCGAGAGCCCTCTGTGCCCTCAGTGCCTTTGTGGTTCCATCCGCGAAAGGGCAGGCTCAGAGCTCCAGGTCCAGATCGGGGCTTTTACCCGAAGTGGACTCAGGCTTAATGATGTTCACGAGTTTTTGGGGAACAGGGCGATCGAAGCGGACGTGAAAGGTGTACTCGCTGAAGGGGTGCGACTGTACGGCAACCACCTGGCCCACTTTCCTGATTTCCTCCTGGGAGCCCTCCGCATGAACCCGGGTCTTGAGAGCGATCGATCTCCCCAAGAGGGCCTGGGCTGTGCCTTCCTTCTTAAAGGAATTGGAGAAGGAAATTCCCTGGGAGGAAATGTCCTGGAACTCGCCCTTGAAAGGCCGGCTCAAGGGATTGCCCTTGCTGTCCATGACTCTGACGGCGAGGGTGCCCTGAACCGGAACTCTGTTTTCTTTCCGGCGATCAGTCTTATGGCCCTTCAAAAAGTCAGCTATGGGGTCGTTCCTGAAACAGAAGTCATACAGGATCGAGGACAGATTTTTCGCCTCCTGTTGCCATCTTTCCGTCACCGAGGGGTGGAGGGCATTGACGGTGACAGGGGTGACAGGAGTGGCGCTGAAGGTGCGCTCCCTGGTTCTGGCGAAGAAGGTTTCCGCGCCAACCGTGTCACCGGGGCCTATGGTTCCCATGTAGAGCTCCTTGTTGCCCTTTTGGAAGCTGAGTCGAATAAGCCCCTTTTCCAGAAGGTAGAGGTTGCGGTCGGTATCCGCTTCACAAAATAGGCCAAAGTCCGGCTCATAATCATGAAGGGTCAGGGAGTAGTAGAGCGCGTTCGACTCCTCCAGGGAAAGCTGATTGTACAGATCTGCCCACAGCTGCATGTGCTCACTGTCTATGGCCTGGCTCTTTTTCTGTTCGATAATATCCCCGGATTGGGCGATTTCCCTGATGGCCATGGGATCGATTTCATAGAGGCGATCCCTCAGGCTTTCGGCCTTGGTGAAGTCGCGGATCTCGGCGTAGGCGATGATGAGCTCGTACAGACCCAGCACAGCCGCTCCGGTGTTCCCTTCCCGTATTGAATCCTCAACTCGGGATTCCTTTTCCTTGAGATCCTGCATAACAACCTCATGGTGTTTCTGAATGTAAAGTGCCGGAAGTCAGTGGATAGGTGACAAAGATATACTATTTGTATCGCAAAATGAAACCCTAATTGGATAGTCTTGTCAATAGCGGGTCCATGAGATAAACGGGCGAAGTCGCTGTGAGATTATCGTCCCCACGCTCTGCGTGGAAACGTGCTTCGACCGCTCCCGCGGTCATTCTGGACGCGGAGCGTGCCTGACATGTCCCCGCAGGGACCATAGGTTCTCATGCGCGGATATTCGCGAGATTCGCGGGCAGGCTCCTTTTTTCTCAGCCGTCCAAGCCGGAGAAGAAGTCCAGGAGCCGCCCCGAGTCCCGGCCGTCCAGGCTGAATTCCGGGCCGTGTTTCGGGGTGGGCATGACCTGGTAGATGTGGAGCAGGATTCGGTCCAGCCAGTCCATTTCCGCCCGTACAGCCTCCCTGTTTATGCTGAGCAGGGATGCGCGCTGGGTGAGCAGGGTTTCCACAGCGTGGGACGCGAGGTCCTTCTCCTGTTGCCAGGCCCGGTCCAGGGCGCTTTCCAGCTGGAAGCGGCGGGAGAGGAGGGCGGTCACCGGCTCCGAATCAGCGGGAATTTGCGGGGCCAGCCCGAGAAGATGCAACAGGCCCTCCTCGAAGTCTGGCTCCTGGCATAGCCCCTGAACGGAATCCGCAAGCAGCCTGCGCGCCGGATTGGAAAACGGCTCTCTGCAGGCACGCAGGTGGACCCTGCAGCGTAGCGCTTGCTCGCGGGAGAGCCTGTCTTCCAGGAGAGCTGCGATTTCCGGATCAGGAGCGCGCAGGGGATGGAGCCTGGAGAGGAAGAGGTCCGTGCCTGTGCGCGGGGTTTCGATCTCCAGGGTGCCGGAGTCGGCGAGCAGTCGCGTGTGCGGGGCGATCCGGAGCGCTTGCTCCGCGATTTCCGAAAGATCCTCTCTGGAATACGTATGGGAGCGCAGGATCGGCTCCAGCTCCAGGCGGGCAGTCATGTCCGGGAAATACACGAGCTCCAGGAGGGAGCGCTGCTCTGGATGATCCTCGTCGCACAGGATGGCGGGCAGCTCAGCCGGGTCCTCGCACCCGGCCACAGAGTCCAGATAGTGGAGGGCATCCTCGCCGAGAACGAGGCCGTTTCGAAAAATTTCGCCCATCGCCCGGGCAAGCTCGCGACAGCGATCCGACTCTTGAGGGGCCATTCGATTGCTCCGTTTGGGGAGATTGTAGTTAAATGTGAAAAGTTGAAGTAACTATTCACCACCTTGCCGAACCGTAAGCCGACCCGGGGCATTTTGTCTCATGCAGCTCCAACTCTGGATTTTCTAACGCTCGCCACGT
>CAYNCR010000249.1:0-4368 GCA_964395575.1 uncultured Desulfohalobiaceae bacterium | reverse complement strand
GCACAACCGCACTTTCCTCTATCTCTCGTTTCTTTCACGGGTCAGGGGGGGCTTGAATCATCTTCCGGAAGCATATGGCGGGGCGCGTGGTTGCTGCCACCGGGCCGGGAAGACTCCGTTCACACTGCCTAGAGGCCTCCTCGGGGAACCCCGACCATATGGTCGCTCGGGCAGCATCCGGAGCCGCGCTCCGGGCACTACCCCCGGCTCGTCCGGAAGATGAGCCGCACTGGCGTTATCTCCAGCTTGAAGAACTTGCGCAATTGCTTTTCCAGGTAGCGGGTGTATTGCTTGCCGATCAAACGGTGATCGTTCATGAAGAAGACGAATGTCGGAGGCTCCACCTCGGGTTGGGTCATATAGTAGAACCTGGGGCGCCGATTGGCAACCATGGAGGGCTGGTGCCGCTCAAGAATCGCCTGCAGGCACCTGTTCAACTCCCCGGTGCTCACCCGCTTGGTATACTGCGCCCACAGCTTCTCCGCCAGGGGAAGAATGCCGCCCAGCCCGCTCTTGCTCACACTGGAGGTGTAGATAAGGGGCACATGGGGACAAAAGCTCATCTCGCGCTCAAAGAACTTCTTGAGCTGTCCCAACTTGGCCTTGGGCACGAGGTCGATCTTGTTCACCGCTGCGAGAATGGGGACCTTTTCCTTGGTCAGATAGTCCAGGATCTTCTTGTCCTGGACTGTAACCCCCTGCAGGGCGTCCAGGAGAAGGATGCTCACATCCGCCCGGTTGCTCGTCTTGAGGGCCCGAAGCACGCTGAGCCGCTCCAGGGACTTGCGGACCTGGCTCCGGCGTCGGACGCCGGCGGTATCGATGAAGACGTAGCGCTTGTCCCCTCTTTCCAGGACCACATCGATACTGTCCCGGGTGGTGCCGGACTCGGAATCGACAATCAGGCGTTTTTCCCCGACAAAGGCGTTGACCAGAGATGATTTGCCCGCATTGGGGCGCCCGAGGAGCGCGAGTCTCAGGCCGTGCTCCACGGATTCCTCCTCCGGGGCTGGTGGCAGGGCGCGACAGAGGTCGTCCAGGAGGTCGGGGACGCCGTAGCCGTGTTCCGCGGAGACGGCGTGCACATCGTACCCGAGCTCGTGGAACTCCGGGACGAGGCGCTCCTCGAGCTCGGCCCCGTCCACCTTGTTCACCACCACCCGAACGGGCTTCTGGCTCTTGCGCATGTATTCGGCGAGCTCACGGTCCAGCTCGGTCAGCCCCTGCCTTCCATCCACGACGAGAACGAGGAGATGGGCCTCCTCGAGGGCTTCCCAGGCCTGATGGAAGATGGCCTCGTCCATCTCCTCCTCGGCATCCGGATGCAACCCCCCGGTATCCACCATGGCGAAGGGACGCTGCCCCTTGTCCACGACCCCGTAGATGCGGTCCCGGGTTACTCCGGGAAGATCGTGGGTCAGGGATTTCCGGTTCCCCAGGAGCCTGTTGAACAGGGTGGACTTGCCCACATTGGTCCGCCCCAGTAAAGCGACGAGTGGCAACATAATATCTCGGGTTCCTTCACAGAGTGTTTCCGTCCTGTTGGGCGAACGTCAAATGGAAAAAGAATGCCCCGTGAAGGATGGCGTTACACGGAATCCTTCCGGTTGTGCAGGGTCCCCAAAAAGACAACCCGCTTCCTCCCGGAAACGAGCCCTAGCTGAGGACCGACCGGATCGTCTCGGATGAGGGAGGACGAATCACCCCTTTTTCGGTGATCTGGGCGCTTATAAGCTCCGCGGGGGTGACGTCGAAGGCATAGTTGTACACCGGAACTCCGTGCGGAGTGATTCGTGTGCCCGCAATATGGGAGACCTCGTGATCGGGCCGCGTTTCGATGGGGATGTCTGCCCCGCTGGCCGTATCCAGATCGAAGGTGGAGCTCGGAGCGGCCACGTAAAAGGGAATGCCGTGGCGGGAGGCCAGGACGGCCAGATTGTAGGTCCCGATCTTGTTGGCCGTGTCCCCGTTTGCCGCAATACGGTCCGCCCCCACCAGGACCGCGTCCACCTCGCCGCGCTGCATGAGCAGGGCCGCGGCGTTGTCGCAGGCCACGCTGACATCGATATCATCCTGCCACAGCTCGTAAGCGGTCAATCGCGCCCCCTGCAGAAAGGGACGTGTCTCTCCGGCAACCACGCGGATGTTCCAGCCCGCGGTCTTGGCCGCCCGCACCACTCCCAGAGCCGTGCCGTATCCGCCTGTAGCGAGGGCTCCGGCGTTGCAATGGGTCAGCACGCTGCAGCCGTCCCACAAAAGGTCCAGCCCGTATCTGCCCAAGGCCTTGTTCGCGGCGATATCCTCGCTGTGGATCTCGGATGCGAGGCGATCCCACATCCATCTCAGATCGTCCAGCTCGAGATCCGGATCGGCGTACCAGGCCTGGCGCATCCTTTCCACGACGTATTCCAGATTCACAGCCGTGGGACGGGCCTGGGCGATACGGTGCAGCTTGTGCTCCAGCTCCGCCTGCCACTGCGGATCGGTTTCATCCGTCGTTGCCGCAGCGAGACAGCAGCCGTATCCGGCGACCACCCCTATGGCCGGGGCGCCGCGGACCACCATCTCCTTCAGGGCATCTTCCACATCCCGGACCCTGGTGCAGGTGAACCATTTCTCCTCGGCAGGGAGATAGCGCTGATCCAGGAGGATGATATTTGCGTCCTCGCGGGAAAACCGAATATGTCGTTTCATGGGCGTAACACCGGGATCAGTTTTTGTGTTCCCCGCTTCTCGACCTTCCGAAAAGCGGAGCACGCAGATTTTTTTGTGTACACAATGCTTCCAACGTGCTGAAACGGAGCCATAAGTCGTCTGGCGCGAGGATCATTCGACGACTCCGGCGGCCCGGAGGCTCACCCCTCAAGCTCCGAGCGGAGCAGCTGATCCACCAGCTTGGGGTTGGCCTGGCCCTGGGTCTTCTTCATGACCTGGCCCATAAAAAAGCTGATCAGCTTCTTTTTCCCCTGCCGAAAGGAGGCCACCTCGTCGGGATTCTCCGCCAGCACCTCGCGCACGATCTCTGTCAGCCGGGACTCGTCCGTGATCTGGACGTAGCCCTTTTCCGTGACAAAGGGCTCCGGATCCCGCCCCTCGGCGAAAACCTCGGGGAATATCTGTTTGGCGATCTTGGAGCTGATCTTCTCCTCGTGGATCAGGCGCAGGAGCTCGGCCAGCTGGTGCGGGGCAAAGGGGCTCTCCGCCGCGCTCAGGTCCCGCTCGTTCAGCTCGCGGAGCATCTCCGAAGTCATCCAGTTGGCCACTGTCCGGGGATCGTCAAAGTGGCCCACGGCCTGCTCGAAATAGTCCGCCAGGGAGCGGTCCCCGGTCAGGGTGTCCGCCGCCTCCTCGGGCAGGGCGTAGTCCCGCAGGAAACGCCGCCAGCGGCTCAAGGGCAGCTCCGGCAGCTCCCGGGCCCATGCCTGTGTGTCCTCTTCGGTCACGGTGAGGGGGACTAGGTCCGGATCCGGAAAATAGCGGTAGTCGTGCGCCTCCTCCTTCCCCCGCATGGACTTGGTCTCTCCGCTGGCCTCGTCGAAGAGGCGGGTCTCCTGCTCAACCTCCTCCCCGTCCTCCAACAGATCGATCTGCCGGTGGATCTCGTGGGTCAGGGCCTTGTGCACGAAGCGGAAGGAGTTCATGTTCTTGACCTCGGTCCGGGTGCCGAATTCCAGCCTCCCCTTGGGCCGGACCGAGACATTGGCATCGCAGCGGAAATTGCCCTCCTGCATGCTCCCCTGACAGATATCCAGATAGACCAGGATATTGTGCAGGGATTTCAGGTAGGCCACGGCCTGGTCCGGGGAGAAGATGTCCGGGCCGCTGACGATCTCCAGCAGGGGCACACCCGTGCGGTTCAGGTCCACATAGCTCTTGTTCTCGGCTGCGTGGATGGACTTGCCCGCGTCGTCCTCCATGTGGATCCGGATAATCCGCACCTGTTGCATCTGTCCGTTCACGGGGATCTCCAAGTTGCCTGCCTCGGCAAGGGGATGCTCGTACTGCGAGATCTGGTATCCCTTGGGCAGGTCGGGATAGAAATAGTTCTTGCGGGCGAACACGGACCGATCTTTGACCCGGCAATCAAGGGCCTGGGCCAGCTTCACCCCGTATTCCACCGCCCTTTTGTTCACCACGGGCAGCGCTCCTGGCATTCCGGTGCAAACAGGGCAGGTGTTGGTGTTGGGCGCCTCCCCGAAACCCGTGGAACAGGCGCAGAAGAGCTTGGATCGCGTCTTGAGCTGGGCGTGGACTTCCAGGCCGATGACCGCCTCGTACTGCGACATGCAGCGCTCCTTTATGCAATAGCGTCGCTTTTTTTATATGAAAATGTGTACAACCTGTTGAATTGTTACGTTCAATTGTCGG
>CAYNCR010000248.1:0-4372 GCA_964395575.1 uncultured Desulfohalobiaceae bacterium | reverse complement strand
AGCTCACTGATGCGTTTAAGAAGCTATCTTTTTGTCACGGCGCTTATTGGCCTCATCACCCTCATGCTCGTCAATCCCTGCCTTTCCGGAGAATATGAGCCGAGCAGGCTCAGTTCCCCTGGGCTTGACTCAACCAAGGAAGTGATTCGAGAAGTTGGCCCTGGGGCCAGATCGATACTACGGGAGCAATGCGAAGCCTCGGGACTGGATTATCCTCCGGATCGTCTGTGGCTCGTAGCCATGAAGAAGGAGGAGGAGCTCGAGGTATGGGGCAGTGATCGCGGCAAGCCATGGAAGCTCATCACAACATATCCGGTGAAGGGCAGCAGCGGAGGACCTGGACCGAAGCTTCGGGAAGGGGATCGGCAGATCCCAGAAGGCGTCTATTCCATCGACTTTCTGAATCCGAACAGCAAATACCATCTGTCCATGAAGCTCAACTATCCCAATGGCTTTGAACGGAGGATGGCCAGGAAGTCGGGGAGGGAGAATCCGGGCGGAAACATATTCATCCATGGATTCGTTGTATCCGCCGGATGTTTGGCCATAGGGAACGCGAATATCGAAAAGCTCTTTGTCCTGGTCCACGACGCGGATCCCTCGGACACGCGGGTCCTTATCGCTCCCTATAACTTACAGGAGGTGTCCGAAATCAGTGTCCCCAGCGGAGCCCCGGACTGGACCTCCCTGCTTTATAAGTGGCTGCGGGATGTGATGAAGATGATCCGCTCCACATAGTGAGCAATGGAACTGAGCACATGGTCCAGGCTCACTGTCGGAAACATGATACACTTCCTTCCCCGCGCATCCGTGCAGCTGCGGTTTGTCGTGTGGTGATCCGCTAAGGTCCAAGGACGTTGTCTCCTTGCCAGATCCTTCAGATCATTTTTTCCCAGGCATCGCCATTACCGGCTCCAGACAAGGATTAGCCCGGCTTCGTAGGAAGACGAGTCATTACAGTATCCGGACGCCCGCTATAAATCACTGAAAATGGGGCGTCAAAGCACACACAGCCTCCTGGGACAGCCCATGAACACGTCACGTCCGAGATCAGTCCTTTTGTCCCTGAGTCTTCTCGCATTCCTGGCTTGCGGTGTTCTCGCCTGCTCCGTCGCCAAAGCGCCGTACAACGTGACCAAGGGCGCTCTGAAAGGAACCTATTTAGTCACCAGGTATGCGGTGAAAGGCGGGGTGGGAGCGGGAACAGTTGTCTATCACGTGGGCAGGTTCACTTTTAAGGTGGCTAAGGCCCCAATCGAATGGCCACTGGTGCGCGAGGACATTGAAAGTATCGACGAGATGCCACCCAAGAAAGCCATCGAACGGGACAGAGTCAAGAACTCTCCCTATGTTGTCCGCGGCAAGCGCTACGAGCCCATGTCCGTGGCCCAGGCGAAGAAGTACCGGGAGCGGGGTGTCGCCTCATGGTACGGGGAAAAGACCCGGCGTCAGGCTGGAGGCCATATGACCGCCAATGGCGAGGTCTTCGATCCGGATGAGTTGACCGCTGCCCACAAGCATCTGCCCCTGCCCACGTATGTCCAAGTCAGCAACCTGGAGAACGGACGGTCCATTATCGTTCGGGTCAATGACCGCGGCCCCTTCAAAAAAGGCCGGATCATCGACCTTTCCGCTGGTGCGGCCCGCAGACTCGGCTTTTACGAAAAGGGCACAGCCGCGGTGCAGGTCAAGACAGTGCCCACGCGAGAGGGATGAGTTGTCTGTTCCCAGAGAAGGGCCACTAAGGGACAGACCCGGAATTTCCATTCACTCTCGGATTAGGCCAGTTCGACATCAGTGGCCGGCCAAGGAGTCTGGATTCCAGAATTCGGGGTTGAGATCCTTGTCAGGCAAAAGCTGATATCCTTCAGGCTGATGAACGGGTAACCTCACCATTTCCAAATCTGCCGAATTTTCTTGACAGTATTCCCTGACAGCAAGTATTATTCATTAGCTTAATGCAGAATCTCATCCCGGAGATGGATATTCACAAAGTACTTCCTTGTGCAGCATACCGGTTTTGTTCGATAATGCTTTCGGGGTGGCAAGCTCACGCATGTGATAAGACCTTCTGATTGCTTCTTCGCGGTATCTCAGGATTCCTACGCATTGACAGCTAACTTTCGAGCAGCTCATCGGCAAACGAGCGCGTCCTCTGTTGACTCGCTGACCTCGATTTCCTGCTGAAGGCGCGCATCAGCCCCATTCAATCGTCTCTGCGCGGTTCTTTCGGAAAATCGATAGATTCTTCTCCGAACCTTTAAGCAGTCTGTCTGATAAAGGCAAACCGTCCGAAAGGACGGGACGCAAAGGCACCGGCCTACGTCCTGAGCAAAAGGATAGGGCAGCGGGCCCGCCTGGCGGATGCAGCACCTCCTTGTGCTGTATCGCGCTGTCGATAGCATGAGGAGGTGTTTTATGTACAGCCTTTCTTTGTTTTCCCCGCGTGGATTGATCCCTGCCCGCATTCTCAGGTTGGCGACTCGTGTCCCCTTGCTTCTTTGTTTCATCCTGTCATCCGGTCCCGCACTGGCCATGGACGGGAGTCTGTCCTTCACGACTGACAGTCTTGCCCCAGCACCCAATGTCATAGCGGAGACGTTCGAGACCTCGTATTATCTGGGTTTCGAGTCCCGCAATAGCGTCCGTATGCTTCCCCTTTGGGTCTTGGACGCTCACATGGCGGACAGGGACTCACGGATCAGCGTATCCGGGTCGAATACCCGCAGGCTGGCCCGAACAGGGAACAACGAAACAGGAGATGCGGGAGTCACAGCCCGTTCGAAGGCCACCGGAGTCTCGTCCCCGGAGAGCGAGAAGGATTCCACGTCGGGGTCTCTCAGCAAAGGGCACGCTGTGTCCCTTTCTGAAGGGGATGCTGCCGCGCAGTCCTTTACAGCGTCCGTCAGGGGCGCAGTCAAAACAGGTGTGTCTCTCGAATCCTCCCTCTGGAATCCAGGGAGGAGTTTCGGGGTCGCCTTGGTCCTCAGCCATCTCCAATCCTTGCTTTCAGGCAAGCTCTTCGTGTTCAGGACAGAGATTACGGGGAGTTCAGCCCGGATGAAAATTGGTTTTCAGGAGCCGAGCACCCGGGATAATGTTTGGTATAAATCCATTCTCGAGAACACCGGAAACCGGTTCACTCTTGCTTCGAATGGGGTTTCCGCCCGCGAGAACAACGGTTTCTCCTGTGTGTCCCTATCATTCCGGATAACATTTTGAGTCGGGCCAGTGCCCTCGTCAATCCAGTGAGCATATGGAGGCAGTGAGCATATGGTGACAGGCTCATAGAGCACATGGGGACAGGTTTATGATTTGTCCGTTGCAATGGACGAAAAGAGCCCGCTGTTTAGGTGCGGCGGGCTCTTTGAATGCAGATAGAAAGGACGATGCGCTGTTTCCAGGGACCCGTGCTTAGGGAATGGCATAGGCGACGGCAGTCATGACCGTCAGATAGAGGATAGCCAAGGCCGAAATACCCAGGATCGTGCCGAAGATACATGAAATACAACGATTCTCCTGCCTGTTGGATGTCTCTTCATCTGGGGCCTGGATCTCCTCGATGCGCTCGCTGATTCGCGCATTCTGATTGCCGTAAGGCTCTCTTTTGAACATAACCCCCTCCTTCTCGGCTCGAGTTGATCACCGAACATCTGCGTATGCCGCTCGCGCGGAACACGCACATGTCCACCATTGCCACTATAATCCTCCTTGTTTTGAGGTTCTTTGAAGCAAGATGTTACAGCGGGCTATGGCATTCTCCGTTCCATGCCCGTTGGCCCTTCCCGTGGTGAAGATACTGGGAACTATTTATTGGTATAGTGGGTGAGGGGTTCCGAAAAGGTTTCAGCGTGTCCCGGGCGGTGTGAATGAATCTGGACAGTTGCGGGCGGATCGTGCGGAAGGGAAAAGTTTTTGGGGCAGGGGGGTGCGAAGCGGGGCTCAAAAGCGGATTGTTCCTGGCTATCCCTTGATCCTTCTGTACAGTGAGGTGGTGAGGTCTTCCGGTTCCGCATCAAGGGCATGGCGAAGATTTTTTCGGCACTGCTCGTAGACCTGCAGGGCCCGGCTGCGTTTGCCCTTCTCGGCATACAGGCGCATCATCCGGCGATAGGCCTCCTCGAGCAAGGGATCATGCTCCAGTACGCCCTGGTAGTGGCGTATGGCTGTGGTCCACGCCCCGGTTGTCTCGCAGGCGCGAGCCGCTTCGAAGCGGGCTTGGATACAGGTCTGCCGCAAGCGCTCTCGGACGTCCCTCGCCCAATCCTTTTCCGGATCGTCCGGAAGGAACTCGCCCAGGTACACTGTATCGATTTCTCGCATGGTCTGCAGCGCCTCGTAGGTCCTGCCGGACTGCATCCGGTTCGTCATC
>CAYNCR010000247.1:3619-4372 GCA_964395575.1 uncultured Desulfohalobiaceae bacterium | reverse complement strand
GGTTTTCGTCTTTTCGACGCCCCCGCGGCCATATTCCTCTGCGTGGACAGCTCCCTGTCCGAATGCGGCCCCCTGATGGATCTGGGCGCGGCCATGCAGACCATCTGTCTGGCCTGCGTCTCCCTCGGCCTGGGGACCTGCATCGCCACTCAGGGAGTGAGCTACCCCCGGGTGGTCCGGCAGCACACTGGCCTTCCCCAGGATAAGCGTCTGCTCCTGGCCATCGCTGTGGGCTATCCGGACTGGAAATTCCCCGCCAATCATGTGGTCACGGAGCGGGAGGACCTGGAGGCGGTTACCACCTGGGTGGACGTGCCCGAGCAGGAGTAGGGCTTCCCGCTTTCGGAGGCTGTGATAATGTCGATCCTGTTGGGGCCGGCGGTCAGAAGATCCGTGTCCCGGTCTGGTAGATGATTACCGCGAGGGCAAAGGCGAGCAGGGTGTTGAATACCACGCTGAAGACGCCCCACTTCCAGGAGGATTCCCGGATGATGGTGATCACGCTGACGAAGCAGGGGGAGTAGATCAGGACGAAGACCATGAGCCCGACCCCCTTGATCCGGTTCCAGGAGGAGTCGTCGGCCAGCTTCTGGGACAGGGAGCGGCTCTGCTCCGGGTTGGCTTCGGCCATGGAGTAGGCGGTGCCCAGGGTGGAGATGATCACTTCCTTGGCCGCAACCCCGCCGATGAGGGAGATGTTTGTCTTCCAGTCGAAACCCGCCCACTGGGAGACGGGCTCCAGACCGCGCCCGA
>CAYNCR010000247.1:0-3609 GCA_964395575.1 uncultured Desulfohalobiaceae bacterium | reverse complement strand
GTAGCGGAGCCTGGCCTGCTCCAGCCTGCTCTGGGCCTTTTGCAGCTCCAGCTGCAGCTCCCCGCGTCGGTGTGCGGTCTGTGTTCCCTCCAGCTCCGCGCGGACGCTCTGGATCCGCTGCTGCATATCCCGTGTGGCATCCTGGGGCGGGGCGGGGAAGCTCATGGCCGCCCAGATCAGGATGGATACCGCCAGAATGAGGGTGCCGGCCTTGCGGATGTACTGCCACGCCTTTTCCCAGGTATGGATGAGGAGGCCCTTCAGCGTGGGCAGGCGATACGGGGGCAGCTCCATGACGAAGGGCGTGGCTTCGCCGCGGATGATGGTGGAGCGAAGGAGCCTGGCCACAAGCAGGGCCGCGGCCCAGCCCACCAGGGTGAGCCAGAAGAGGATCTGTGCCGGGGAGTCCGGGAAAAAGGCGCCGGCGAGAAGCAGGAAGACCGGCACCTTGGCCCCGCAGGTGAAGAAGGGGGCGGTGAGCAGGGTGGCCAGTTTCTCCTTGGGGCTGCGCAGGGAGCGGGTGGCCATGAGTCCCGGAACGGCGCATCCTCCGGGGATGCCCCCGGACATAATGAAAGGCATCACCGAGCAGCCGTGCAGTCCGAATCCACGGAGGAGACGGTCCAGCATGTAGGCCATGCGGGCCATGTATCCCGAGTCCTCCAGAAAGGAGAGACAAAAGAACATGATCATGATCAGGGGGACAAAGCTGAGCACGCCTCCGACGCCGTCGATGATCCCGGAGACGAGCAGGGAGCGGAGCATACTCCGTGGGAGGAGGGCCCTGATTCCCTCCCCGAGCCAGTCGAAGAACTGAACGAGCCCCTGCAGGGGAATCTCCCCCAGCCCGAAGGTGACCTGGAACATGCCGTAGAGGACGGTGAGCATGATCAGGGGACCCAAGAACTTGTGGGTGAGGATCTGGTCCACCCTGTCCGAAAAGCTGACCCTGTTCTTGGCTTGCGAGCGTTCCACGACACCCCGCTTGAGCAGGGAGTTGATGAAGCCGTAGCGATAATCCGCGATGATGGCTTCCGGATGGGTGTTCAGGGTCCGCTCGCAGTGCTCGGCCACCTCCCGGCAGCGCCGTTCCAGGCTGTCCGCGGTTTTCGGGTCCGCGTCGCGGCCTCGACGGATCACCTCCTCGTCCTCTTCCAGGAATTTCAGGGCGGTCCAGCGGGGGGGATAGCGCTCGGTCAGGAACTGTCTTTCCCGGATCGTGGCAACCATGTCCTGGAGCACGGGGTCCAGGTCCGGCCCGTAGGATATTTCCAATGGCCGCCACGCGGTCTGCCTTGTCTCCTCCACCTCGGTCAGGACGGTGTCCAAAAGCTCCTGCCTGCCGCGGTCGCTCCGCGCCACAATGCCCACCACGGGGACGCCCAGAAACGTGGCCAGCATTTCGGGATCCAGGCGCATCCCGCTCTTTTCCGCCTCATCCATCATGTTCAGGGCGAGGACCATGGGGATGCCCAGCTCCAGGAACTGCACGGTCAGGTAGAGGTTGCGCTCCAGGTTGACCGCGTTGAGGACGTTGATCACCAGGGCGGGATTTTCCTCCACCAGGAAGTTCCTGGCCACGAGCTCTTCCTGGGAGTAGGCGGTGAGGGAGTAGGTGCCGGGCAGATCCACGATGTGGAGCAAACGACCGGATACGTTCACGAACCCTTCCCGCTTGTCCACGGTGATACCGGGATAATTACCCACCTGCTGACGGGAGCCGGTCAGGGAGTTGAACAGGGTGGTCTTGCCGGAATTGGGGTTTCCCGCGAGGCCCAGGTAGATCTTGGAAGCCATGGGCATCTCCGCTGCGATTGCGCCGGCCGTGTTCAGGGTGCGGGCCAGTTTCGGGGCTCTCGCTCCTTCCTTTCCTGAAAGGAGCAGATCGCCGGTGTTTGGTTCACTTGGGAAGGAATCCTTGCTGTCTCCCAAAAGGGGATCAGCCTAGGGCCGCTGGATCGAGCTGTCAACAGTGTCGTTTACGTCTCATGCCAGCATTTCCCGCAATCTGAGGCCGTTGCGGAAGGCGTGGTTGCCGTCGGTGTTGTCGAAGTAGACGTGCACCGTGTTTCCCTGTCCCAGCCAGTTGCGGATCGTATCCGCCCATCGGGTCAGGTCCTCTTGGGAATACTCCGAGCGATAGAGCTCGGTGTGCCCGTGCAGCCGGACGTAAGCTAGCCCGGAGAGCACGCGGTTCCACATGGGCCAGTCCGGGGCGTCGGAGAGGCAGTTGGCAATGCCGTGTTCTTCGAGGATGTCCGCCACCTCCTCGTCGAACCAGGATTCGTGCCGGAATTCCACGGCATGCGGGGTGTGGGGCCAATTCCGGTACAGGGAGTCGGCGAAGGCCTTCAATCTGTCGCCATTCTTCTGCAGGCTGGCCGGCAGCTGCCAGATTACGGCGCAGAGCTTGGGCTCGAGAGGGGCGACATTGTCCCGCTGCTTGATGATGGATTCCTCGGGATTCTTGAGGCGCTTGACGTGGGTTGCGTAGCGGGTCCCCTTGATGGCGAAGGAAAAGGATTCCGGGGTCTCGCTGACCCATTTGCGATAGGTGTCCTCCTTGAGCTGGCGATAGAAGGTGGCGTTGACCTCCACGCTGTCGAACTGCGAGGCGTAGTGCTGCAGCCAGCGCTTCTGGGGCACGCCCTTGTAGAAGTCCTCCTTCCAGTTCTTGTAGTTCCAGCCGCTGGTCCCGATGTACAGGCGACTTCCGTGCTCTGTCGCATTTGACATCCCCGGACCTCCTTCCTATTTTCTTTTTACCTTGCTACACTCGTGCTGGGCGAAGACGTTGTGGATATGGCGGCTTACGGGAGTTGAGTTGTTTTCCGCGTTTTCTGCCTCCAATCTAGCGAAGCGTCTGTTCGTGGTCAAAATAAGGAGGTGTTATGGACATGGATACGGTCTACTTTGCGCCCTGGAACATGAATGGGGATATGCTCGAGCGCAGCAAGGCGCTCTATGAAAGTGCCGGAACCTTCGACGTGGTCAACCCCGGAGACAAGGTGGCCATCAAGCTGCACGCAGGGGAGCTGGGCAATCCCAATTACGTGCGGCCCTTCTTTCTCAAGCACATCGTGGATAAGGTGCGCGCCCTGGGTGGCAAGCCCTTTCTGACGGACACCACGACCTATTACCCCCTCAAGCGCAACAATGCGGTGGACCACATGGAAACCGCTGTTGCCAACGGATTCGGGTTCGCACCCTTTATCGTGGCGGACGGGCTCATGAGCGAGAACGGCGTGAGCATGCCCTCTCCGGATCCGCTGCTGGGCGACGTGGAAGTCGCCGGCGCGGTGAAGGAGGCGGACGCCATGATCGTGGTCTCCCATCTGAAGGGCCATCCCCTGAGTGGTTTCGGCGGGGCGATCAAGAATGTGGGCATGGGCTGCGTGACCAAGAAGACCAAGCTGGAGCAGCACAGGCTCCTGGATCTGGTGGTGCACCAGGAACACTGTCAGGGCTGCGGCGTCTGCGTCGAGGCTTGCTGGTTCGATCTCCCCCGGCTGGAGGGCGATGTGGCGGTCATCGACAGCCCCGACTGCATGCGCTGCCCCATCTGCAGCTCCTCCTGCCCCGAGGGGCCTATCACCCTGCAAGGCCAGC
>CAYNCR010000246.1:0-4402 GCA_964395575.1 uncultured Desulfohalobiaceae bacterium | reverse complement strand
CACCATGGTTCTGAACCCCGAGGGGGAGCTCCACACCCATGACGGGCTCATCCACATGGCCAGGGTGAGCGAAGCGGACTTCGGCCAGGCCGTAACCACCCATCTGGGCAGAAAATACCTTGTTCTCAAGCCAACCCTCTACGATTTGCTCAAAAATGTCCAGCGCAAAACCCAGATCATCTATCCCAAGGATATCGGCTATATTCTGCTCAAACTCGGGATCGCACCAGGGGGAGAGGTCCTCGAGGCCGGCAGCGGCTCCGGGAGCCTGACCATGGCCCTGGCCTGGTACACAGGGGAACAGGGCCGCGTGCACAGCTTCGAGCGGCGCGAGGAATTCGTGGATCTATGTGCCCGGAACCTGGAGCGGGTGGGACTGCGGGATCGGGTGACCTTTTACCCCCGGGACATCGATGAGGGATTCGGCCTGACGGATATCCCTGCCGGCTTCATCGACGTGCGCACCCCGTGGGACTATGTGGACCAGCTGAGCCAGGCCCTGCGCAACGGCGCTCCAGCCGGCTTCCTTCTGCCCACCATGAACCAGGTGGAACAACTCCTACGGGCCCTGGAAGGGTCCTCCTTCACCGACCTGGAAGTCGTGGAGATCCTGGTGAGGCCGTACAAACCTGTGGCGGACCGCCTCAGGCCCGAGGATCGCATGGTCGCCCACACGGGATATCTCATTTTTTGCAGGGTCATGAAGTGATTTTCTGGCAAGCAGTTGTGGTTGAGTTCTAAGGATTCTTCAAAAGTAAGCATTCAGAGGATTAACCGCCCGTTCGCTAGCGCTCACTCGACATGGGGGACCCAGAGGGACGTGATTTGTGCCCTGCAGACCGTTGCAGGGCACAAGGCCCAGCCTCGGCTTTGCCTCGGCGGCTCTTCGGCAAGCGAAGCTTGCCTGCGTCTTTCCCCGCGGCAACGGTCCGCCGCGGGGAATGTCCCGTATGTCGAGCGACCGGAGGGAGCGGGCGGTTCACACCTCCTACCCTGCAAAGGGTTGCCCCTTTTTGACTTCGCGGCGCACAAGGTATATGGCGTGGGCGTGCGCTGAAAGGTCCTACCATCTAGGCGCACCCCCTTGCGAATTGACGAATTCGAATTATGTACAGTCAATACACTTTTTTTTATCAGGGAGAGCTCTATGACCCGAAAAGACCGCACCGAAGGGATATACAATCGTCTGGAGGTCCTGGACGAGTCCGAGAGGCAGCAGTTCAACCGGATTCAGCTCAAGGATGTGCTCAAGTACGCCTACCGCTACTCCGAAGAAGCCAAAAAGCGCTTCGATCGGGCCCAGTTCGATGTGAACAAGTTCAAGGACATCAACGACGTCAAGCACATCCCCATCCTGAAGAAGAAAGAGCTCATCTTCCTGCAGTCCATGGGACCCAGGCTGGGAGGGCTTCTCACCAAGGACCTGGGCAAGATGCGGCGCGTGTTCCTCTCCCCCGGTCCCATTTTCGACCCCGAGGACAGGGTCCAGGACTACTGGGGCTGGAGCGAGGGGTTCTATGCAGCGGGCTTCCGCGCCGGGGACGTGGTGCAGAACTGCTTCAACTACCACCTCAATCCCGCTGGCCTCATGTTCGAGGAGCCCCTGCGCAACCTGGACTGCGCAGTCGTTCCGGCGGGTCCGGGAAACACGAACACCCAGCTGGAAATCATGCAGAAGCTGCGCATCACGGGGTACGTGGGCACGGCCAGCTACCTGATGCACCTGGCGCAGAAGGCCGAAACAATGGGGATCAATCTGCGCAAGGACCTGTTCATGGAAACGGCCTTCGTCACCGCGGAGAAGCTCACGGAGAAGATGCGCAACACCCTGGAGAAGAAATTCGACATCGTCCTGCGCCAGGGCTACGGAACGGCGGACGTAGGCTGCATCGGATACGAGTGCTACCACTGCAACGGCCTGCACCTGGCCAACCGGGCCTACGTGGAGATCTGCCACCCGGACACCGGCATCCCCATGAAGGATGGCGAGGTGGGCGAAGTGGTCGTCACCTCCTTCAACAAGACCTATCCCCTGATCCGCCTGGCGACCGGGGACCTCTCCTACATCGACCGCAGCCCCTGCCCCTGCGGCCGCACCTCGCCCAGACTGGGCGGCATCATCGGCCGCGTGGACACCACCGCCCGGATCAAGGGGCTGTTCGTCTACCCGCACCAGATCGAGCAGGTGGTCTCCCGCTACGAGGAGATCAAGCGCTGGCAGCTGGAAGTGACCAATCCCGGTGGCATCGACGAGGTCACCCTCTACATCGAGGCCTCGGAGTTCACCCAGCAGGACGAGCTGCTGCACACCTTCCGGGAGAAGATCAAGATCCGGCCCCAGCTCAAGATCCTCGCCCCCGGAACCATGCCTCCGCAGATCAAGTCCATCGAGGACAAGCGGAGCTGGGAGTAACTCAGGAAGTCGGCCTCAACCGTTAAGAAAGCCACGAGCCCGACCCTCGCACACAAGGGCCGGGCTCGTTTATTTTCACAGAGTGCAGCTAACGGGAGGACTGAACCTGTCACTTTTCAGTTAGCCGTATGGCGCGCAGGGCTCTGGAAACGGAGCGGCGTAGATGTTCCAGGCGAGTCAATGTATAGTGATGGATGGGGGACCGATCAAGATCCTTAAGCAACCAAATCTCACCGGTGTGGGTCCGGTCCACCTGAAGGGGCAGCTCCAGCTTAAACAGATTGGCCTTCGCCGCCTCCGTGTGAACATCGAAGCCGTCCCGACTCCATCGAAAACTTTCGATGTTGTCCATATTATGCAGATCTGCTCGTAACTCGGGATGCAGCCGCATCTCCGCAAAATCCATTTCCAGCTCCCCTGCGGCCTTGCACACCGCATCCCACAGCTCCTGCAGATCTCTGGACTCGGCGATAGCCATCTGCAAAGCCAAAAAACGGCGCCTGTCTCGTGCCACGCCGGTCACAAAACCCACATCGCGCAGCCAGCTCCGAGTTTTTTCTATATCTATATACCCAAAGCCCCCTGTTCCTCGAATAAACAGAAATACCAAGGCCCCCATGAGGACCAGGAACAATCCAGCCTGCTCGTCGGAAAGATTAACCATGATTACGGAGGCCAGGCACAAGAGGATAGTGGCAACATAAAGGCAAACAACCGCCTTCCGTTGGGTCAGCCCAAGAGCAAGCAAGCGGTGATGAATGTGAGACTTATCCGGCTTGAACGGATGTCTGGCCAGGATAAAACGTCGTAGAGGAGAGACAATGGCCTCGAAGACGGGGAGCCCCATGGCGATAAGAGGAATCAGCACTGTCGCTCCCACATGGGTCTTGATCGATCCTATAACCGCTAAGCCGGCCACACTGTAGCCCAAAAAATAGCTCCCCCCATCACCCAGGAATATTTTGCTCGATGAGCTAAAGTTGTATGGCAGGAAACCGATCACCGAACCACCAAGGAGTGCGAAAAACAAAGCTTGAGCGTATTCTTTGTCCAGGACCAGAAATATGATCATTGTCAGACAGGTAAACAGAACGACTCCGCCGGCGAGACCATCTAATCCGTCGATAAGATTAACCGCATTGATAAAGAGGAGGAACCAGAACAGGGTGGTACAGAAACTCAAACTTATGGCGAGCAGATAGGGGAGATGAAGATCTACGGGGAAGTGGATTCGAAGACCGCTCCAGAAGGCGAGGCTTGCCGCAATTATCTGGAGGGCAAATTTCTGCCAGGGACCTAGCCGGCTCATATCATCCCAGAGGCCCGTGGCAAAACAAATGGCCGCTCCTGCCAGGAAAGGGAGATTTTCCGCCTCAAAGACGGCCTTCCTGACTATGGGATTATCCCAGGGCACCATGAAACCGAGAACCAAAAAAAAGGCCAGAAAGATCGCAAGCCCACCATTGCGGGGGACAAGACCCTGATGGACCTTACGTTCGCTCGGTTGATCAACTGCATGAAGGCGCAGGCCAACATGTCGCGCCACTGGGCCTAGAGCGAGGGAAACCAGCATGGTGGCCAGGAAGGCGAAAAGGAGTGTGGTCATAGCCTTTTACTTTTCGGATTTCGCCTCGAGCCTTTTCAGCTCGCTCTGACACATTTCAGGAGCGGGAAAAAACATATCTTCTCTTCTAGCTATAGCATAATGCCCTGAACAAAATCCCAATAAAGGCATAGCTGACATCCAATGGAAACAACCGGCTAACTCTATCAATATGTCAGAGATGTTCCCAAGGATCAAGGAAATATCCGTATGTCGGTGTGTCGGTTTGTCGGTGGGTCGGTGTGTCACTAAGTCAGTGAGTCAATGGGTCGGTGAGTCAGTGTATCAGTGGTCGGTAATCGGACGTCAGTGGCAGAGGGCAGAGGTCGGTGGTCACCCATTAAAAGGCCCTAGGTCAAGGGACATACCCCCCTCGGGCTAGAGAA